>CBDAFQ010000129.1:0-7297 GCA_965195275.1 uncultured ANME-1 euryarchaeote
TTCCAAAGAGACAAAATAAACGAGCGGTCGCCAGCCCGCGGGATATCACCGAATACTTTTTCTACCACAGTCGCTTGATTAAGTGTGGAAAACGGAAATACAACGATTTTTACCTCTAGCTCTTTGAGGACCATGATCTTAGACTGGAAGAACAGAAGACGCTGTACAGGAAATTTATCTGCTCCTCAAGAAGCGAGAAGTGGTTGAGAAGATGTTTGACACTTACAAAACGGTGCTTAATGCGGACAAGCTCTATCAAGATGCAGAGCGACGAAAGTGTCTTTGGGCACGTATTCATCGCGTTTCTTTCTCTTTATATCCTCTGTAAGTTGGAACAGGACTTAAAGATCGCGAAACTCAATCATAAGTTCACTCCGATTGATCTGCTATACAAATACAGCAAGGTCTACCATCTTGAAATACGTGGACGTGGCATTATCTCTGAGGTTCCAAAGAAAGTGATGGACTTGGATGAGGCTCTTGGATTGCTTATGTTCACTAAAACGATTCGAAGTTAAGGTTTTATATCCTACGGCCAATTGGGGTCATCAATAGGTTTCCCGGTGCTCGGGTCGATTGGGCATTCTACACTTGGACTTGTGTTCGAGATTTTGTCTACCAATATCACGCCTACATCGATGGGTCCCGCTTGGGCCTTCTCCTCGGTCAAGTTAAAAGTCTTCAAGGGGCTTTGAACCACCCATAAATCCAAACATGTTGTCGCCCAGGTTTTCTGGACCAGCGGTCCGTTGTAGAGCTTTATTATATGGATCCAGAATGTTCCGGGATCCACGCCACATGGCATCCATGTGGCTATATCAATCTCGAAAGTGCCATCAGATCGGGTCTTCAGGCATTCATCGCTATTGTGCATGCATATTGGATAGCTTCCAGAGGCTTCGTCTTCGTAGACCAGACTAAGGATAAGAGCTCCCGCTACAGGTTCACCAGTAGGTCGGTAGATTACTTTGCCCCTTATTTTGCCGCTTGTGATTTTACCCTTATTTTCTGGTATCTGACTCAATGGTGGCCTATATTCATCTTGCTTACCCCCCGAAGATCCAAGTATTACCGTCCAAGAGTAACTCTGATAGCCATGTCCTAGTTCCCCATTCGATCTTTTAGATTCCAAAAAGGTAGACATTCGCACATTGGCAGTCCCCTTTTTCATCGCTGCTAGCGTAATAGAAGTGCCACCACCCAGCGTTTCTTCGCCATCTCCACTAAGTACACCTGCTGGTCCCCAAGTAACAAAGTTATCATGCTCAAACCAATGAGTCAATGATATGATATCCGCATCGTCAAGTCTTATTTTACCAACATATTTCGCTTCTGGCATCTGAAAGGTATGCATTTGACCTACTTGGAGATAAACTACTTCTGTTTCTGTCCCTGAACCGGGTGAAGCCAGTGTCTCATTAGATATAGATAATATGGTCAGCGACTTGGGAATAGGTACTGGCTCATCAGTTGCCCTAGCGTTATTCGTCTCGTCCGATTCCGCCACCTTTTCCAGCGGATCAACAATTACCCCTATATAGTAAAGCCCTGGTAGTATACCTGCGGGAATCCGGCAAGGAATCGGACCGCCTTTTGACTCGCCCGGTTCCAGATCCACAATCCCATATCCTATATAAATGTCGTCCGTGGTAATAGACTGATCTGGGGAGAGGTAGAATCCAACATAGAATCCTTGTGCTGGCGCTGTACCGACATTTTTCAGCTCCATCAGGAAGGTCAGATTATCTGATCCTGTTGTCACCTGATTCGGGTCTTCACGCACTTCGCTAACGACCAGATCTACTTTGCTTCCCGTAGATGTTCCTTCTGCTTCCAAGACGTTTCTCTTCCACTTCTCATTATTGTTTTCAGTCGTCTCTATGACATCCCCAGTGCCTGCAAAATTTGAATTATCGATGGCTACCTTAACATCATATGGACCACTCGGGGCATTCGATGGGATAGATATGCCAAGGGTTATGCTTTGCATTTCACTTGCTTGAAGGCCTGGGATGAGGACCGGGTCCGATTTATAAATAAGATTATAATTCTGCTTAGGAAATGCGTACCCGTAAAGCTTAAAGGGACCTGCCGCAGCTGTTCCATCGTTGATGAATGTCACCAGAATTTCTGCACCCATACCGGGGACAATCCCGGTTGGAACTGATAGGTCCACTATCTTAAGAGCTACTCCGCCATCACCTCCACCTCCGGCGTAAACCACTCCTTTGGACCCGAATATATAGCCATATCCAGTATACGTCCTAACAAGTCTTACCGCGTCTTTCCCATCATCCGTCACTATCATGGAAATCGTGAATGTCCCATTATTGGGATACAGAAACTCATTTTTTATTATTTTCGATGCGTCACACGGATCTGTATCCCCGCCCTTCCAATTTCCCGCAATGGTGGTAGCAGTGTTCTCCCATGGCCCCGTGGCCGTGCCAACGAGATCGATATCAACCCCTGTCAGGTGCATTCCCTGCTCACAAACAGGACTTACAAACAAATCCCCTGTCACAACGGGTCCATTGAAAGTTAGGGCTAGGGTGGCAGGTCGCCCATCATATTCGGTGTATCCTGAATAATCTACTCTCTGTGAAGATGCCGATCCCACGAGAATTACTAATGCCAGTGCTAAAATGCATATAGGCTTGTAAAGCATGATACAACAACCCACTAACCTAACTATCGCCTTCTTCTTCTTCTTCTTCATCGCTATCTTATTATCTCCACCCTTACAAAATTCTCTCCGACTTTTAATTAATTGAATGTGTGAGTGAGTGAGTGAGTGACAATAGAAAATACTCTGTAATTGTAGTATTAAAAACTTTCGTTTTTCTTGTTCGGAATAAAGAACGAAAAGAATAACACGAGAAGTTAGAATTATTGTGGGCTAAAGTAGCTAATGACGTGCTAAAACTATGTCAATAATGCCTATTCTTTTTCTCGTGAAAATCTGTGTAATTCCGTGTCGGAATCGGCAATTTAGAAAAGAAAGGTTTATGTATGTATGTATGTAAAGAAATAATATAAACTGTTGTCATAATAGCTATTAATATCTTTGTAATCAAAGAAGAGCGGGAGGATATGGGCAATGACTGATATAAAAACGAAAGCACCCGATAGTAAAGATCTTGACTATTATGTATTACTTTCTCTTGCAATTACGGTGGTTACTGTTGGTACTGTCGTATTCCATCTACTAGAAAAATGGAGTTGGATAGATTCATTATATTTCACTATCACCACATTAGCAACGGTAGGTTATGGTGATCTAACACCAACAACGCCAGTAGGTAAATTAGTTACCGTGTTATTCGTAATCGTAGGAGTAGGCATTTTTTTGGGTTTTCTTAATAAAATGATGGAAAGACGTGTTGAACGACGTGAAAGAAGATTAGAAGCAAGAAGGAGTAAAAAAAAGTGAGTTTTTCGCTAACCGCAACAGCACATACAAGTTAAGACCGATTGCAGTGTACAAAATGCGAAGTTTATATAACCTTTATATATAGAAAACTCAATCAATGTTAATATGGGGCGTGCCGTAAAGTAATATGGATACAACAACGTTGGTCGGATTTCTTTGTACTTGTTTGGGTGGATATTTTGCCATTATGAATCCAATCGCCAATACCCCCGTATTCATTAGTTTGACCCAGGGAGACGATGCAGCGACAAAGAAAGCAGTTGCCCGAAATAGTATTCTGTTTGCATTTGCGCTTATTGCCTTTTTAAGCTTTGCCGGTAATTTCATATTTAAGCTATTTGGCATCACTCAGCCGGCGCTGCAGATTACTGGTGGGATTATCATCTTTATGATTGGCTATCATATGTTACAGGGGTCCGGTTCTAAAGCCCACACACCAAGTGATGATGATATAGAATCAAGCCGTAAAGCGCGACTCAATGTTGCAATTTCACCATTAGGGATTCCCTTATTAGCAGGTCCGGGCACTATTGCAGTGGCAATGGGTTATGCCGCCGGTTTTGAACTGATACACGTTATCCTCTCTCTGCTGGCTTTTGGGGTGATCTGCGGGATTACGTATCTCTGCTTTCGGGGATCCGAAGAAATCGTCGAACACTTGGGGCAAAACGGTCTCAACGTGATAACACGTTTGATGGGTTTATGTTTAGCTGCTATTGGCACGGGTATGGTTCTGAGCGGTCTTGGCGCAGACATCCATACGTTTATAGCGCCTCTTTCTTAACTGTTGTGGCACGGTCTATCTAAAAATATGGTAATTTATCACCGCGGAGAGCGTAGAGTACGTAGAGTTTTAGACTGTTTCATCCTTGCTGAGTTTTCTGATGCCTCTGCGTTCTTCGCGTGCTCTGCGGTAAAATTAAAGGATATAGTGGTTTCAATAGAAAAATCGACAGAAAAGTTCATTTTCGGTTTGTTCTGTAATATGTGTACACACCCGAAATAGCCTTCTTTACCAAAAATGTGCGCCGATTTATCATCTCTTATCTTTTCACCTCGTCCATCCCGAAATTTTTTAGGTCTGGTAGGACAGGATTGAGCCATATACTTACTTCTGTTCGCTCAGTAGGAGACTCACCCCTTTTCATCTGCCAACTGCCATGCCGCTTTGCCTCCTGCCACCACTATCTTCTCTCCCATCACCGGCTTTTTCATCAGTTCAAAGAACTTCACACGGTTGTAGAGCGGACCGGTATTTACCATCTCAACGAACTCAGAAGTTTGAGGATTGATGCCTAAGTAATAATGCCCGCCCATACCTATTAGTTCCGTCCTTTCGCCTACTACCGCTTCTAAATCGTGCGGATGCACAACTGCAACTTCTGCCACACCAAAGACGTTTACTAGACAAGCTTCCATAATCCTGAGTCCTGCATCCGCATACACAGCTCTATTGCTCTCCGTCGGCCCCGGCGGTGACCACACACTAAAAAAAAACAGTCCGGGATAATACCCCGTGGCATGCAGGTAGAGAATCCCACAAATATACCCCTGCGATACTTGCTCATCAATGTCTCATCTGCGGTAAGCACTATCCTGGGACTTTTATCCTGCTTTTGTGCCGAAAAACTAATTTTATTCGTCTTTTCCACTCTTCTTCCGATACCCGCTGCTTCATGCCTCCTCCGATATGCCACATAGGATACATAGGGCAATACTACCTAATAAATATAGTCGCTATATATCTAGCCCATGAGAGAAAGAAGAAAGGTTTATATATAGTCATGTTACACGGGAAACAAGGGATGATATGAAAAATGTTGTTAGAACATCTGATTTCCGAGGGTATATTAGTGACTATATTACTGATAAACCTTCTTTTCGCGATTAGCCTTATATTTTTTGAACGAAAGAATCCATCGGCAACCCTCGCGTGGCTGGCAGTGTTATTTTTCATACCTGTATTAGGGTTTATTCTATACCTGATCTTCGGACAGACGTTCCACCGCGAAAAAATGTTCAAACTCAAAGCGGAACTCGATAAAGAGGCCAAATCGCTATTCAAAGAGCAGTTAAAGGAGTTACAGGAATATAAAGCCGGTCCTTCTGATGACGAGTTGGATAAATACCTTGCCATGACACACATGCTGCTTGTCAATGATATGGCGCTACTGAGTGAGAACAATCAGATCCATGTGTATACCGATGGAAATGATAAGTTCAACGCACTGCTGGACGCGATAAAAAACGCCACACAGCATATCCACCTTGAGTACTACATAATAAGAAATGACGATCTTGGCCATAAAGTCGTTGCCGCACTGGCTGCGAAGGCGAAAGAGGGCGTAGAAGTGCGTTTGATCTATGATGGCTTAGGCTGTGCGAGACTACCACGGAACTTCTTTAAAGAACTCACAGACGCAGGCGGACAGGTAGCCGGCTTTTTTGAGCGTAAGATCCCACTACTAAATATACGTGTAAATTATAATAAGAATTATAGAGACCACCGTAAAATTGTGGTCATTGACGGAACTACAGGATTCGTGGGTGGATTCAACATTGGAGATGAATATCTGGGCAAAGGGCCGCTGGGTTATTGGCGCGACACACACCTGAAACTTAACGGTCACGCAGTCGGTATGCTACAGATTCGGTTTTTCCAGGACTGGAGCTTTGCCGCAAAGGAAGTTCTGGATGCGGGAAACAAGTATTTTCCAAAAGAACAGAAAGTTACCGGCGATGCCGCCGTGCAAATCGTTTCCTGTGGCCCGGATACTCAGTGGGAGCCGATAAAAAAGGGATTTATTGCACTGATTAATTCTGCTACGGAAACTATATATATCCAATCACCTTATTTTGTGCTTGACGAGAGTGTAATGGAAACACTGAAAATTGCCGCTCTTACCGGTGTTGATGTACGGATTATGATACCTTGCAAACCAGATCATCCGCTTGTATACTGGGCAAGTTATGCAAATGTTGGCGAGCTACTGGATGCTGGAGCCAGGGCATATACCTATGACAACGGGTTTATCCATAGCAAAACCGTTGTTGTGGACGGACTTGCGAGCTCTGTCGGCACGGCAAACTGGGACGTACGAAGTTTCAGGTTGAACTTTGAGACAAATGCATTCATTTACGGTCGTGAAATAGCCGCGGTGCTGAAGACAGCATTTGAGAATGACATCAAGCATAGTACGGAAATTACTAAACAACTGTACAGCGAGCGGTCCACCAGGGTAAAGATAAAAGAATCTATTTCACGTCTGTTTTCGGCTGCGCTATGAGCGGTAGAAGCCAAATCAAGAATACTGCTATTTGCGGTGCACTCTCGTTACCAAAAATAAAGATCCGCAAGCTCAAACACAAGTATCCGGTTATTAGCCCGGACACGAGTAAGCCGCCCGCTGTACCAATTCCGACATGGACTCCCGCCATATCCATGGCTATTGCACCGAGAAAGACGGTTTTAAGTGGTTCCGCAAGCATTTCGTCTCCCGTCAATTCCGGCCCCAAATTCAGGTGGGTTTTTATTAGATAACGGCTATGAGTAGAATTATCATCACCGAGACGAAAAGCGAGGTGACCACGGCAGTGAGGGAAGAGGTGGTGAATGCGGGTTGCAAAGGGTGCAGTGCAGCCTAACAGATAAGATGAGGGTTACCTCGCATGTCGTTAAGAATGCCTTGAGAGGGGTAAAAGGAGCAGTCAAAGAACGCTTGGCTAAGAACAAAAAATGGGATTTACAATAGGCAAAAAGAAAGTTAGTCCATTAACACGCAAATTTAAGCATTTGCAGCGTTATATCGAGATTATAAATACCTTATCCAAGTATGGTTGGGGTAGTCAACTAATAGCGAGGGC
>CBDAFQ010000130.1:0-17899 GCA_965195275.1 uncultured ANME-1 euryarchaeote
TTATCTGTTATATCCCTGGGTAATTCATCATCAGAGTCAATAGAAGCGAACGTATTTGCAATCTTTACCGCATGGTCACCGATTCTTTCGAGATTGTCAGCAGCGAGACGATAATGGAAAGCTTCAACGAGATTTAGCTGGTCTTCTTTCGAGATCCACCCCGCTTTTAATCTCGTGATGAATTGCTTCGAGATTAGTAAGTAAACCCTATCCACCTCTTCATCCCTTGAGACAATCTCACTCAGCATCTCCTTCTTCCCTCTTGCATTAAAGACCTCTATCAGGTCTTTAAGCATTCCATATACTAGTGCATACATCCGTTTAAGCCCCTTATCAATCGTAAATTCACCAGGATCTAAGATGTCGTAGATTACAATCTTGTCCTTTGTCTCTTCTACTATTTCACTACCAATGAGATTTTTGCATATGCCCTGTATCTCTTTTCTTATTTCCGGTGGTATCGTGCGTGCCTGGAGCTCTATGAATTGGTGCCCCATCACATAAGCACCTATAATATCCCTTCTGAGCCCGTTCTTCTCACCATCGATTTTTAATGTTTTATGACTGGTTACAGGTTTTGTCGTAGACGGAGTAAGCAGCAATGTTCCATCATCCCGATATGAGAGTGATACCAGTGAGCCAGGCTGCAGCCCGACATCAACCGCCCATTTCTTCGGCAACGTAATCATATAGGTAGATTTTCCGGTTATCTGAACCTTTCTTGCTTCTTCCATCATACGCAATCACTCCAACTTCCTTCTCTTCCCTGTAACCATATATATGATACGAGAAGCGATATTGCATGCGTGGTCACCGATTCGCTCTAAATGCAACGCCACGAAGAGCAGATGACTAGCATTTGTAAAACCCCTCGGTTTTTCTATCATAATCGTCATCAATTCACGTCTAATCTGGTCAAATAGCGCATCTATCTCATCGTCTCGTTCCGAGAAATCATCCAGCATTTTTATCTCGCCGGTCGAAAACGCTTCAAGACAGTCAGAAAGCATGCCTTGCGAAATCTCCGACATCCGCGGTATATCTATCAGCGGTTTCACATGCGGTTCAGCAGCTATCCGCAATACAATCTCGGCAATGTCACCTGCAAGGTCGCTTATCCGGTCAAAATCTGTGATTATCTTCACACACGTGCCTATTGTCCTGAGGTCTACAGCCATCGGCTGTTGTAACCCTATCAGCTTCATACATCTGTTCTCAATGTCAAATTCCAAATCGTCTATCGTGACGTTCTCTTTGATTATACGCGATGCCAACTCCCTATCTCGTTGAACAAGAGCGTTTATGGCATTTCTTGCTGAGTCCTTTGCCAGCTCGCCCATCTTCTGCACATCTACCTTCAGTTTTTCCAAATCCGCTATATATTCTTTTCTTAGTGGCATTTTAGCCGAATCTCCCAGTAACATAATCCTCCGTCCTCTTATCCTTAGGTTTCTCGAATATTTGCGTGGTCTTACCACATTCTATCAACTCGCCGAGTAGGAAAAAACATGTGAAATCGGATACGCGGGCTGCCTGCTGCATGTTATGAGTAACGATAACAATTGTGTAATCCTTTTTCAATTCCCTTAACAAATCTTCTACCCTCGAAGTTGATATAGGGTCCAAAGCCGAGCATGGCTCGTCAAAGAGGATAATTTCTGGATTCACCGCAAGCGCACGTGCAATGCATAACCTCTGTTGCTGACCGCCGGAGAACTTCAATGCGTTTTTCTCCAACCGATCGTGCACTTCGTCCCACAATGCCGCTTTCTTCAAACTCTCTTCTACTATCATATCCAGCTTCTTGTTCCGCGTCCCATGAATCCTCGGGCCGTAGGCGACATTATCATATATGCTCATAGGGAACGGATTTGGCTGCTGAAATACCATCCCTACTTTCTTCCTCAACTGTATGACATCCACACCCCCATTGTATATGTCCTTTCCATCTATAATAACCTTGCCTTTCGTCATTACGTCATTGAGTTCATTCATTCTGTTCAGAGCCCTGAGAAACGTCGTCTTTCCGCACCCCGAAGGACCGATCAACGCGGTTATTTTATTCGTTTCTATCTCTATATTCACCTCTTTTAACGCATGCACTGTCCCGTTCTCGTAATAGATATTCAAACCACAAACTTCTATTTTGCTCATTTTTTTCCTTGTCTCTTACCTCCTTCCCATACGCCGAATGTATCGATTCCTAAGTAACAAAGCGAATACGCTTATCACAAAAAACATCGTGATGAGCACGAGGGAAGCGCCAAAAGTGCGAGAATATGCTGCAGATGTATGTCCCTGCGTTGCCATCATATAGATATAGACCGGTAATGAAGCAACAGGGTCAAATATGGACTTAGGCAAAAAGGACTCCAGACCGGAACCTGCGGTTAAAAGAACAACGGCAGTCTCCCCTATCGCTTTTCCCATGCCTAGCAATATCCCGGTTATTATACCCGGATAGGCGTTTTTCAAAACCACGCTACGATTGGTTTGCCACTTAGAAGCTCCTAAAGCGAGAGATCCCTCACGATAAGAGGCGGGAACTGTTTTTATCGCTTCTTCAGAGGCACGAACGGTCCAGGGTAGAATCATAAATCCTAGTGCTAAACCGCCAGATAGCATGCAAATACCTAAATCAAGATAATAGACAAGAAATATAAGTCCGAACAACCCTATCACTATTGATGGTATCCCCGCTAAGCATTCCACACAAAATCGGACTGTTCTTGTTATTGCATTATCCGATGCATATTCCGCAAGATATATCGCAGATGCAACACCCATGGGAACGGCAAAAATCAGACAGACCGCAACCAAGCATATTGACCCGATAATCTGTGGGAATATCCCGCCATATTCAAACCGATAAGGAGATTCGAGCAAGAAATCAAGACTTATTACCCCTATCCCATTAACAAATACGTAACCAACCACGATTAACAATACTGCCACAGATACAAGAGCAGCAGCACACAAACCCACCTTTACTATCTCGTCCTTTACTTTCATTCCTCTCTCTTCTCCTCTCCCCCATCTCCCTTCCCCCCTCTCCCTTCCCCCCTCTCTCATCTCCCCCCTCCCATCTCCCCTCTCTTCATTACGGCAGTGGTAATCAGATTGAGAATCGCAACGACAATAAACAATACCACTCCGAGAGCAAACAGTGCCTGCTGATGTAATGAACCCCAAACAGCATAAGGGATTTCGATAACGATCGTGGATGTAAGCACACGGACCGGGTCTAAAATAGAGGAAGGAATGAATGGTATCTCAGGGTTACCAATGACCATTAAAACCGCCATTGTTTCTCCTATTGCGTTTCCCATACCCAAAACCATAGCTGCTAATATCCCGGAGCGAGCATTAGGTAAAATTACTTTCTTTATAGTCTGTAACTGTGTAGCGCCGAGAGCAAGTGAACCTTCTTTATAGCCTTTTGGAACAGCACGAATAGAATCTTCAGATATGCTGATGACATGAGGTAAAGTCATTATTGCAAGGATTATCCAACCAGCTAATATGCATTCCCCGTATCCACCAAAAGAGTTTCTTATATACGTCACAATCACAATCAAGCCAAAAAAGCCAAGCACGATCGAAGGAATCCCGACTAACAGCTCCACACAAGGTTTGATAATGTTTCTCAGCCATGCAGGAGCATATTCCGCCAAATAAATCGCCGCTGGTATGCCTATAACCGCCGCTAATACCAATGCGCCTATTCCCACAATGAAAGTGCATACTACTAGCGGAAAAATACCATATTGATTATGAGAAGGACGCCAGATCATCCCAAAGAAGAAATCCCAGCCCAGCGCCAACGCCGGTATGCCCTCCTTAAACATAAATGCGATGATAAAAAATACGATAAGGGTGGACGATAGCGCAGCAATAAACAATAGCTTCTCTACTATCTTTTCCGCAGTTCCAGAATCCATCCTTTTGAACCTACAGGTGCGCACACGCTCTAAAAAATTCATTCCGCCGCTCGATCTCTCCTTTTATCCAATACCAGCTCCTGTCCACCACTTGAATACATCCGGTATATCTTGATTGTTCCCTTTTCCTCTTCGTCTATTTCGATTACGTTGAACGATTGAGGTATATTCCATTTTACTCGGTTCGTGCATGCAGTTCCCGCATTCGCTATTATCATTCCATTCAAGTTCCATATCCACGGCACGTGTTTATGGCCGCAAAGCACGAGGTCCACGCCACATCTAACAAGCAGTTCGAGCACATCTCCCGCATCCATAGGTATTTGTCTTTCTCGCCCTGTCTTAGGGACCGAAATTAAGTGGTGGTGAAGAGCCACCACCTTAAAATCGTTGGTATTCAGGTTCTTTTCGATCCACCCATATTTCTCTCTGCCCACATGTCCAACATCTAAATCAGGCTGTGTAGAATCTATGCCGACAATTGTTATCCCACCACATTTCTCTATTATTGACCTGTGTCCGAAAATCTCCTCGAAACCGAGATAGCCAACGTTCCTCGCATCATGATTCCCTGGTATCACCACTTTCTTATCACATTCTATCTTCTCGATATAGCTCTTTGCACGTTTAAACTCGGATTGATGACCGTTTTCTGTCAAATCGCCAGTAACAACCACGATTTCGGGCTCTATTTCGTTTATCTCTCTTATTACTCGTTCCATTAATTCAGGCAGGAAATGCTGTTCCGCCACATGGATGTCCGAGATGTGCACAAGCCTCATTTTTTGCTCTTCACCTCTTCCTTAGCCGTGCCTGTGCAATCGCTAACAAACCGGCAATAGCGAATACCGCTTCAAAGCCCGGTGGTGTTGGTGTTGGTGTTGGCGTTGCTGTGGGTGCAGGCGTTGATGCTGCTTCTGCAGGTGCCTTTGTAGGCGCCACTTTCGGTGTTGGCTTTGGAGCCGGTGTCAAACCCACAACCATTTTTATGTAACCCATCTCTTCCACCATCTTCTGTCCTTCTTCGCTCAACACGAAATCTATGAATGCTTTCTCAAGTTTGCTTGGCGCCCCTTTCGTTATGATATACAAACACCGCGAAATGGGATAATCGCCAGAAAGCACATTCTCTTCTGTCGCTTCCACACCGTCTATTTTGACCGCTTTGAGTGATTTGTCCACGTATCCAAGGGAGAGATAACCAATGCTCATCTCATCTCTACTGACAGTTGCTCTTATATCACCATTCGATGGCTTAACCGATGCTTTTCCTGCTATTTCGCGATCAAAAGGTCCCATTACCGCCTTCTCAAAGCAGTCCCTCGTTCCGGAGCCGCCCTCCCGCGTTATTACACGAATCTCGCCATCAGTGCCGCCGACATCCTTCCAGTTAGTTATCTCGCCACAGAATATCTTCGATGCCTCTTCCAGCGTCAGGTCGCTCACGGGATTGCTCGGATGCAGAACGATAGCCACGCTATCTTTTCCTACTACCACCGGCTTAAGGTCCGGATACGTCTCCATCTCTTTCGATTTTACGTCTCTTGACGCCGCACCTATATCTATCGCACCTTTGCCTACCGCCTTTACGCCGTGACCGGAACCGCCACCAGAGACGGATATTCTTAGCTCTGGGTTCTCTAGCATAAGAATTCGTGCACATTCTTGATTTATCGGAAGCACTGTTGTAGAGCCTGCGATTGTCAGTTCGCCGGAAAGCTCTGCTGCTTGCACGGGTATTGAAACCGCCGCTGTCGCCATCATCGCTACTACTATAGCCGCCATCACGGCCGTCTTTATTTTTTCCATTTTTTCTTATTTTACCTCTGGAATATATATAATATCTACGAATTATATAAAAAACTATCAGTACTATATATAGATAACTTTTATATACTACGGCACCAAATTATACAGCTTAAACTGAACATATAGTCGGTACAAGCATCCTTCAGCAGCATAAACAAAGAGCTACTGCAGCTCACAAACACAACTGAACTACCCAAAACGCCGTTCCGCCTACTAACGCCGCTATTGGAATGGTTATTACCCAGGCAGTGAGCATTTTTCCCACTTCTGACCATCTTATTCTGCGAAGGCTTTGAAAGAATGTCCCACCTATCACTGCGGAAGCTAATACGTGCGTGGTGCTTACTGGCATACCCGCTATACTCACACCTACTATTGCGAGACCCGCACCCGTTTCGGCAGAGAACCCGTGTTTCGGCTCTAACTTCGCCAATCGCCACCCCACAGTCTTTATCACGCGCCAGCCCAGTAAAAATGTGCCCAAAGCCATCGTAGACCCGCACATTAACATCACCCACCAGGGTACGTAAAAATAGGTGATAAAGCCACCAATCCACAAAGCTGCTGTTATTACGCCCATTGCATTTTGTGTATCGTTCATACCGTGGCTGAACGCCATAAAGGATGACGAAATAATCTGCAATTTCTTAAATACTCTTTCGGTCGCAGGAGTAGGTGTTTTTTTAAAGAAAAAGTGGAGCACCCAATTAGTGACGATAAATATAACTGCTCCTGCTGCAAATCCTATAAACGGGCCGAGCGCAATAGCAAGAAATACCTTATTTGTTAGCACTTCCCATTGTATTATCCCCATCCCACCTGCAACTATTCCCGAACCAAGTAAACCACCTACCAACGAATGTGTCACACTTATAGGAATTCCAAGCGCGGTGCAGACGAAAGTCCATATTATCGCACCAAGTAAACCTCCGATAAGAACCATGAATGCAATTTCTTGTCCCAGCTCTGGTAGTGAAACAATCCCTTTTCCAATAGTCGCTGCTACTGCGGTAATAGCAAAAGCGCCTGTGAGGTTAAAAAGACTCGCCAACGCTAATGCCTTTAACGGCGTCAGCGCTTTGGTCGCTATTACAGTCGCAATTGAATTTGCACTGTCATTTGCACCATTAAAAAAGTCATAGAGCAGTGCAAGGGCTATTATTATGATAACATAGCCAAAAACCGATAACATCTATTAAATACCGCCCTTCAACCTAAACGTTTCCATGATATTCGCCACATCTTCACACTGATCCATTGTATCTTCTAAGATCTCCACTATCTCTTTGAGCAGCAGTCGATCAAGGAGCTCATTAGGATCTTCTACGGGCGCGGTCATCAGTATTCGCAGCCTTTTCCGGTTTACTTTGTCTGCTTCGTTTTCCAATTCGTTTATCCTTATGCAACAAGCTTCTAAAGCAATCTCTTCTCTTTTTAGATCCCGCAGGCAATGAACTGCCGTTCTTATCTCCTCTGATGCCTCCTTGATAATTGGCGAGAACTCAATTACCGACTCCGGAACCTTTTGCTTCTGCGCAAATGACAACCTCACTACCGCTTTCTCTATACCGTCTATTACATTGTCGAGATTATGAGCGAAATAACGTATGTCTCCCTTCTCTTCTGTAACACGAGTGTGGTCGTAATACAACCCCTGTATTATCTGATGAACAATCGAATCAGCATCCTCTTCCAGCCTTCTAAGCTGCTCACTGATTTGCGGAAGGGCAGAATATTTTGTTCCCAAATCGGCCAATAGATCCGCTGCTTCCACGGCCTTATCTGCAAGCTCCTCAAAGAGGTCAAAGAATTTGTTTTCTCGAGGTAAAAACACGGTCATTTTATGCAAGACAGAACTAATTATTATCGCAGTTATAGGAAAAACTCTTCGCACCTTTGTTTCTCCTTCCACCCGCTTCAGGGTAGCGGCAAAACCGCTTGGCATCTTACCCATTTTCATGTTCTTCCACCAATAGCATATAGAAATGAAAAGGGGTATTTAAATTTTTCTAAATTAACGTATATAGAAATGTTTATACATAGATACGCGAAAAAGATCTAGGCGATATAATCCAATAATTTCCTGAATGCGCGGCCTCTGTGCGAAACAACATTCTTCTCTTCTGTACTCATCTCCGCAAATGTCTTATTCGCACCTTCCAATTCAAATATCGGGTCATAGCCAAAGCCACCCTCTCCTCTAGCCGCCTTTGCTATTCTACCTTCGGAGGTGCCGACAAAGAGTATAGGTGCATTTTCCTTGGATTTACAGAATGCAACAACAGTTTTAAAAGTGGCTCTTCTCTCTTCTCCTTTCTTATCAACCATCAATTTCAGAATCCCGAAATTGCCGATTTTATTAAATACAAATGCGGAGAACGGGCCCGGGAAGCCATTTAAAGCTGGTATGGTCAACCCCGAGTCTTCGATGAAGAACGGCTTTTCCTCTTTTATCGGCTTATACCGCCGTATATAATTCGCACTTTCTTCCGCTACCGTTTCTATCTCATCGAGCTGAAATTCGGGATAGTCATAATCAAGATGCACGATGGTTATGTCCTTCGATTCTGAGTTAGCCAGCGCTCTTATCTCTTTTACTTTGTGCTTGTTCGAGGTGATGAAAACAAGTTCCTTTTTCATTGCTGTATTTCTCTAAGATTTTAATATTATGTTATGTTAAACTACTCATCTACACATTACCCTTTTCCGTCTTATTAAGCTCTTACACTCTCTGGCACACCCATAGGCTCCATTAAGCCAACGTTTATTTTATTTTATTTTAAATCATGAATCCCCCACTTCTTAGCGGCTCTTATCGCTAGCGGTGGCGCTTCCAACTTCGCGGTGACCAATTCTGACAGGCTTTTGTGTAGTGACGTATTGCTCTCCAATGGGCTTAGAACGGATGATTGGTTAATGGGGTGTGGGTAGATCAGTTAGCTATACAAAACAAATATCTATATGCTCCCTATCTTTTAATTCGTAATTCATAATTCGTAATTCCTTTTATCGTCCGCAAAACGACAGATCATACGGTGGCTCTTCCCCCTGTCTTTCATAAAGCTCATTTACCTCACGTTTCAGTTCTATCATCTTCAACTCACGATCCACCGCTAAGCGATTGAACTGTTCAAGTTCTGTAATGTATTTCCGAATTTCTTCTTTCCTTTTTTTTCTCTCGGTAATATCCCCTGCATCACAAACAATACCTTGCAATCTCCCTTCCTCATCTGTCATCACAGAAGCCGAAAAGTTCACTGGAATCTCTCTCCCGTCCTTTGCTCTATAAGAGGTCTCAAAACTCACAGCAGAACCTGCCGCTTCTTTTAGCCGCTTCTCCAATTCAATTCCACCTTCTTCTTTATTCTTTGGACCTATAATATCCTCGAATGATCTACCGATTAACTCTGCTTCACGATACCCCAAAAGGTCAAAAGCAGCCCTATTCGCTTTTACAATCCGTCCCTCCGTACCGACCACAATAAGCGTATTAATCATTGTGTTCATGATGTTCTCAATCTCCCTTCTTGCCGCTTTCTCATCTTCGATGGCTGATTTGACACGCTGAGCCATTTTGTTAAAAGAATCCGCCAATCCCTCGATCTCGTCGCCCGTTTTTATCTCCACATGGTAATCAAACTCACCTCTCGATATGGCTTTTGTCCCTTCCACCAGTTGCGTTATAGGCCCCGTGAATCTTCTGGCAAGGAAAAGGGAAAGCACACATCCAAAAGCGACTATTATCAAAAAATAGCCCACGCTGGCAACAATCATTTTAGTTGTGGCTTCTCTGACAGATTTTAAGGATATACCAATACAAAGAGCTTCCACCTTCTCGGGCTCGCCTATATTAAGTGGTTGAATGAGAAATTTAATGTCTTCACCGTCGTAAACATGATCTACAACGACCTTTTTTCCCGCTTCAATGTATGTACTACTAATCTTCTTACCGTACATCTCGGGATTATCAGCCAAATAAATCTCACTTTCGGGATTAACAATCCACCAGAATAAAATATCTTCTGAAGCATTGATTTGGTTCAGCGTTCTAAATGGCCATGAGTGTGTGGCATAACCAGCTTCAATGCTTCTTGCAACCACCTCTGCAAGCCGCTTGTTCTCTTCTATTAGATTATTTTCCATTATCTGCTTTTGCTCGTTTAAAACCACAGTAAGGATGATTGCCACAGATATAATGGACAAAAGTATCATTGCACTGACAAGTTTGACTAATATACCTCTTCCGCTCAGTTCTTTCTTCCTACGCATGAGCCTGCCCTTTTTATTTTATCTATTCTTCAATCTTCTTAGAGAATACAATCATCGAATTCACCAGGTTTCCATGTATATTCCCTACTCCTTGAATGTGTCCCTGCTCACCAAAGGTAAAAGTGCCGATGAAAGGTGCATCCCCTATCGCATTTTTGACCAGAACCGGCATTTTAGGTCGCTCGTCCTCAGGAATGGCAAGCATTGACCCCGCACAATGAGTATAAATGCCGAAGGAAACATCTTCTTTAGAAAGATTTTCGCTTTCCAATGCCTTTGTGGGTGTTGTTAGAGCTCTGTTCAAAAGTAGTTCCCAATCGCCATGCATGAGCATTACTTTGTCTCCTTCCTCTATGTTTGCGAATACCTTAAGGGAATGGTCTGTGGCATTAATTGATAGTGGAAGAATAGAGAGTGTGTATTCCTTTCCCTCGTTCTTTATAATCTTTGCTAAAGGATAGCATGATGTATCACTGAGAATTGACCCTCCTGTCTCGAGTTCATCTATTACGAGACCTCCAGTCCAGTCATTATAAATTTCAGCAGCCGGTCGGTTATCAATTTCATAGATTATCCTTCCATCAGCCCTGGTAATCGTGCCTCTGTTTTTACTCCTTATATAACCCGCCTCGTGTGCCCAACCAATTTTCAAATCGGTATAGATCACCGTTAAGCTAATGCCGTTGCTGTACACATTATCATTTGCAAATTGTTTCCATTCCCCTGTTATAGTGTTGTCCCCAGCACTACCGCCGAGTACTGGAACATTTTTACCTATAACGTCTTCGATACCTGCAAGAAGCTCTTCCTCTCGTCCAACAGAACCAGTAATCAAAACGAGTTTTGGAGTGCCTTTTTTACCTGTTGCATCAATTGCTGCCTGAATAGCAGCCTTCCCAGCTTCTCTCGCAGAGGAAAAATCGTCAATGCTAACACCTCCAACGCCAAAGGAGATATTTTCGGTAGCCACCGCTAACAAAGCCAACGAACCTTTCTCGCCTGCATGAAAACCATCTTTGGTTTGAACGGCGAAGCAGGAACTGCCACCGTATATCTGAACATCGGGCAGTAGCCTTCTCACATCACTGAGAACCTTGTCCGAGTCATAGCTAGCAGTAGAGAACAGAACGGCAAAAACAGGCGATTTCCCTCCCAGTTCTGTTTTCACGGAAGAAACAGCTTCTTCTACCGCTTTTCCTTCATCATTATTAGCGCTCCAGCCGCAGCCAACGTGTATAATCATTTCTTCTCTTGGCTTCTCTTCCGGAGTTTCTAGCACAATGACTTCAACTTCTTTCTCGGCGCATCCACAACTGAACGCAGCTAGTACAATTAGAGCTACTATAACAGCGCTTATGATTATCTTTTTCCCTTCCGTTTCCCTTTTTGATAGTTTCATCCCTTTTTTTATTTAGGCTGTTATGACACTTAAACCCAAATAGACGGCGATGTTGTGGCTCATTCCCTAACAAACTCCTCGAACATATCCACGTAATACAATGAAGGTTCTTCCGCATCCCTTCTAAAGTATAAAAACATGGAAAGCAATATTAGATAATAAAAACTCCACAATATATTTATTATTAGCGCCACATCAAATTGCTGCACGCACTTCCATATACCTACGGCAACCGAGAAGAAGATGATTAACATCATTGCGATTTGTGGCCAGAAACAGGTTAATGGAGACTTGCCACTGCCGCCTTTTGGAGTCACTACAAACGGTATTTTCTTATTGATGAGTGCATAGGTTGCAGCCAACATATATATGGGGAATGTTAAATAGGTTAGAATTTGCCCAAACCATTGGTCTTTAGCACTAAAACCACGCATTGACATGCTAACAAAAAATTGTAGCGATGAGAATAAGAGGTATGGAAGATATGCCACCACATATATATATGGCTCTGCTAATAATGGACGTATCTCGAACAACAAGTATGCAATTGGACATATCATCATAAAGAAAAAAGCCCAGCCAACAAAATACCAGGTGCCTGATAGAAAGTATTCCCACCACTGAACGGGTGTTAAACGCCTGGGATGTCTAAAAAGTTCTTTCAATAGCTTTTTGAATATTCCGATAGTGCCATAGGCCCACCGCATCTGCTGCATATAATAGCCAGGTATGGATGCCGGTCCATCGCCTTCTACAAAGACATTGTTATAATAGTACGAGCTGTATCCCCGCTCGTGCAACATAAAAGAAGTCGCGAAATCTTCTGTTACTGATTCCTCATCAAATCCTCCAATATCATTCAATGCGCTTACTCGCAAAACGATATTAGTGCCACAGGCAAACATAGCATTTGAAACTGATTTGCCCTCGGACACATTCGCATAGAATGTGGACTGTTGGGCGGACGCTGCATTAGATACTTTACTGGAATCACGATTGACATAATATTGGGGGGTCTGAACAAAAGCCAACTCCGGCTTCTCTTCCAGTGTCGGCACTACCTCACGCAGGAAATTGTAACCTGGGCGCTGGTCAGCATCTAAAATTAAAAGATATTTGGCGTCTATACCGTTGAGCATATCGTTTATCGCACCAGCTTTGAACCCACGTCTATTCTCACGATGCACATATTCAATACCATATTTCTCTGTAAGAGCCTTTGAGCTCCGCATCAGCTCGGGCTTCGTTGAGTCGTCCAGTAGATAAATTTGTTTATTTCTATAGTCCATCAATGTGCATGCAGAAATGGTGTTTTCAAGCGTATCCGCATCTTCATTGTATGCGGTAACGAAAACTGCAACTTTGGGCTCTTTCACATTCAAAAAATAATGCTGGCTATCAAATTCTTCTCTATATCTGCGGCTTGCTTTTATCACATCAATCGAATAACCTATGCCATGTATGAAGAAGAACAACTCTCCTAGCAGTAAACATATTGCAAAAATACGGTCTAAGAGATTGTATCCCCCTGCAAAAAACACGAAAAAACGGAATGTCAAATAAATACAGATAAAGAGTAATGCGATTATTGCTGTTGAGATTAGAATAATATAACCCCTGCGTTTATTCATAGTAAGTATATCTATAACTTTAAGTATATGTAACTCCATAGGTATCATTTACATGACGGCTAAACGAGTACCTACGGGAATGGATATGCTTGATGGTATCCTTGGTGGCGGCTTTCGCCGGGGGAAAAATTATCTGCTTAGCGGAGAGACGGGAACCGGTAAGACAATTTTTGGGCTTCAATTTTTAGTTAAAGGCTTCGAATTGGGTGAGGGTGGAGTATATGTGTCAGTTGACGAGAAGCCCAGCGACGTGATCGAAGATGCAAACTCTTTTGGTTTTGACTTTGAAGAGAGAATCGAACAAAATAATTTGTTAATTCTTGACTATTCATCCCACTTCGATCAACTACGTGAGAAGTCAAAAGAAATTGATGTCCGGAAGATTGTGGGCGATCTAAACAAATATTTGAAAGAGATCAATGCAAAAAGGCTTGTAATCGATCCAATAGCGCCGTTTATCATAAAAGACGAGACGATTTGGGAAATCAGGAGATATATCCGGGCTCTCTTTTATTCGCTTGACTCACTCGACTGTACTTCTGTCTTGACCTCGGCAATACCCACCGGCACAAATCAATTGAGCCAATATGGCATTGAAGAATTCTATGCATCTGGTGTAATTGTTTTGAGTATTCGGCAACTGGAGAAGATGCAGTATAGGCGGATAATTTTTGTAAGAAAGATGCGTGGTACACCATACGAATTGGAACCATACGCCTTCGATTTTGAATACGGTAAAGGTATAGCAATTCAGAGGAAAATATCTGAAGAATATGTGTTTTAACACTTATAATTTTCTTTTGTAAAGCTTTCTTTCTTAAAGAAAAGTTTCTCGTGAAAATCTGTGTAATCTTGAGGTCATATAAGTTCGATCTTCATCAGGGAATAGTTTTCATGTCCCTTTTGAAGATATGCATCTCTCTTACGTCCAGGGTCAAAGGGTCTACAACTACTATTAACCGCGAAGGATGTACCATTATCACATCATTTAGGGATTGAATGAACTTTAACACTGGCTGAAAACCATTTTGTATAATCAAGTATTCCACGGCTTCAAAGAGGATTACGCCATCATCTGCCTGCCCGACGAAATTTTCTATTGTTTTATATAACTTTACGAGTTCATCAGGACCTATACAGTTCTCTTCGGGTATCTTATTTCTTGTAAGCCATATATCTGGGGTTTTTTCTAATTGATATTTCTCTCTAACAATAGCAGGATTTTGCCTTGAAATGTATAATCCATGTCTACCATGTTTAACCGAATCCACGAACACATCAAAGCTTTTTTCTGGTTTTTCTTCCTCCATAAGGTACATAGAACCCGGTTCCAAGCGATATTTCATCTCGGTCCCCACAACAACCTCACTCACGGGAGTTATAAACAATCCTTTCAACTCAGTGAGGTCTTTCAATGTTACTATCAGCCCTCTCTGTTCGCCCTTGAACTGCTGGACCGAAGTAGAGACGTTCAAAGGAATTTTTGAACCATCTTCCTTTACAAAGTCGAGGGGGAAATCTTTTTTATCCTCTATTTCTAAATCCCCCTGCCCAGAAATCACCATAGATAATGGTTTACTCATGAGGGCATCGCCTTTGTATCCCAGCAGTTTCTCCACGCTTTTATTGACCACTACCACATTACCACTTAAATCGGTAGAAAGAATTGCAGTTGGCGACTCTTGAATCAAACTCTCCAGGTAGTCCCTGTTCTCTTTTAGTTCCTGTTCTAACTGCTTCCTTTCCGTAATATCTTGAGCGATGCATAATATGCCTCTTGTTTCGCCATATGCATCTTTCAAGCTGGTGGTATCCCAGGAAAGGATGCGCTCGCCACCATCTTTTCTTGTTATGACCGCATCATAGGCTTTTACCTGGGCGCCGTCCAAACAACTTTTTAAGATTTTTGATACTTCTTCTCTCTGTGTTGCAACAGGGTATACAAGTTTAAGCCAATTTTTGCCGATTAGTTCTTCTTTGCTATAGCCTGTCACCTCTTCGGTTTTCGTGTTGCATAGTATAGTATTATCATCCAAATCAATACCCACAATAACGACACCTGCAGTCTCAATCAAATTCTCTGAAAATTCTTTCTCCTTCTTTATTTCAGCCTCCATTTGCTTCCGCTTCCAAGCTTCAAGTGCTGCCTTAATCGTCCCCACTATTCTATCCCCTGTGAGGTGGTCTTTTGGAATGTAGTCAATTGCACCTTTATGGAGGGCCTGCACCGCAATCTCTTCACTCCCAAACCCTGTAAGCATGACTACGGGTGCTATCTTCTTTTTGACAATCTCTTCAAGCCATTCCATGCCGGATTTTTCGGGCATTAGAATATCCATTAGGATCAAATCAATTCCCCCTTTGTCTAATGCATCCTGTATCTCCTCTTTTCGTCTCGCTTCTAACAATACGAATTCCCTCTCCGATGCCGAACGCAAATAAGTTCGAACCAGTTTACAGAATGCCGGGTCGTCATCACAGATGAGAATTTTTATCGTTTTCGCTTCTTCCATCTTCACTACTCCTCAGGTGTTAGTTTGGATATTTTAGCTATTAGATATTTATGGGTTGCATCAATATATATAAAAGGGCATACTAAAGACGAGTGTTGCTGAAGATAAAACTACATGAAGCTCTTTCTCAGAGTCTCCGCGGAATGAGGGCTCAAATATCTTGGCGGTATATCGAGCATGGTAAAAGCACCCTTGTGCCCCTCCTTGCTCAGTCGAAATGCTGCTCTTGCGCAAGCGACCAAAACATTGGCTGTAAACCCGGGGTTGCTCTCCAATTGACACCGGAATTCGAGTATTTGCTTATTGACCTCCCCGGTCACGCCAGAAGTAAGTACAAAGCCGCCATGAGGCAGTTTAGAATGGTTTTCAACCATCTCTTCTTTGCTGATGAACAATACTTCGGTATCATATTCATCATAATAATGTGGCATGGTAGCTATATCCCTTCTTATTAGCTCTATATCTGCCCCTTCTTCTACAACAACATAAACTAAGCGTTTATGCAGCTCTCTTTTGGTAAACTCCGGAGTTTCTCCGCTTCTTACACGTCGTACTGCTTGTTCTATCGGAATAGTGTACGCTCTGGCATCTAGGACGCCCTCAACCTTCCTTGCTGCGTCAGAATGCCCCTGGCTAACACCTTCGCCCCAAAAGGTGTACTGCTTGCTTTGTGGTAGAAATGCGTCACATAGGACCCGCATTAGAGAGAAAATCCCGGGATCCCAGCCTGTAGAAATTACATGGATATGTCCATGCTCTTTTGCAATTGAATCCATTCTCTGAAAATAGCTCGGGATATCCGCATGCGTATCAAAACTGTCAACCGTATTGAATCTCTTGGCAAACTTTGGACCCTGTACCGGAATGTCTTCCTTTGAGCCGCCGCACAGAATCGCCACATCTACTTGAATATCCTCAGATAGGAGGTATTCCTCACTATGAAATATCGGAACATCTTTTAGCTCTTTTCTTACTTGTTCAGGTCTTCTGGTTAAAACCGCTACCAACTCTGTATCGGGATTTAGTTTTGTTGCCTCTTCGACCCCTCTACCCACGTTCCCATAGCCAACCAGGGCAATATTTATCTTTTCCATGATTCTAGCCCGCCGTTTAGAACTTTCTAACATTGAAATAGGGACTTGAACTCATAGTGTCAGCCCCTTTTCCTTCAGATAGTTCTTTATCTCTCTTACCGTATACGTCCCGTAATGGAAAATACTCGCTGCCAGGCATGCGTCCGCACCATTAACAAAACCATCATAGATATGCTCTACGGTTCCGACACCACCGGACGCAATTACTGGAATGTCCACAGCTTCAGCAATTGCTTTTGTAATGGGTATGTCATATCCGTCTGTCGTACCATCTCTATCCTTAGAAGTCAGCAATATCTCCGCAGCACCGAGTGCCTGCACCTCTTTTGCCCACTTTATCGCATCAATTCCGGTATACTCGCGCCCGCCGTAGATAACGACATCATACCAGGTGCTCCTTCCATCTTCTAATTGCACTTGCGTTTTGTCTTCAGCCTCTTCTAACTTCCTCTTGCAGTCAATTGCAACTACGATATGATTTCCAAATTTATCGGCTGCTTCTTTTATTAGCTCTGGGTTCTTTACCGCCGCGGTATTCACACCCACCTTATCAGCGCCTGCATCAAAAACCTTTTCAAAATCAGCTATGCTCTTTATCCCGCCACCTACGCATAAAGGAATGGATATTTGCGCGGCTATCTGCTCTACCATTGAGATCATGGTATCCCTTCTATCGACGGACGCGAAAATATCGAGAAAAACGAGCTCATCCGCACCCTGCGCATCGTATCGCTTTGCTAATTCGACCGGGTCGCCGGCATATTTGAGATTCTCAAATTCTATGCCCTTTACTACAACGGCCTTACCCTGCTCATCGAATGTTGTATCAAGGCAGGGGATTATTCGTTTTGTCATTTATGTCCTCCTATTTTGGTCGGTAATTTCATTTTTGTATTTACATTAAAATAATTTTGATATTACATATTGTTTGAGATTGTGATTTTGTGATTTTGTCCGCAGAATGAGTGGTTGCAACGTTTGATGTAATGTATCACTCAACATCTGCAAAAAATTACTATCTTTTATATTTACTATCCCTATATATTATAAACAGAAAAAAAATGGATGGTGAAACATACAATAAAATTCTCGAAAAAATCCGATAACGTGGTCGTTGAAACCGAGCGAGTGGGCGAAAATGTTCTGTTTTCTGTAACAGATTACGGTATTGGGATTTCAAAGGATGACATAGAGAAATTGTTCAAACCATTCTCACAAATTGACCCCTCTTTTCGGAGGGAAC
>CBDAFQ010000131.1:0-2112 GCA_965195275.1 uncultured ANME-1 euryarchaeote
ATCTTTACAGAGCAAGTGGCGATTCTGATGATTGGCTTTATGGCGCGTATAATATTGCTGCATTTACCGTTGAGTTACGGCCAAAAACTTTGTATGATCTCGGAGGTAAACCGTTTGAACTGCCTGAAGACCAGATAATACCTACGTGCGAAGAGAATATGCCAGCAGCGTTGTATCTTATTGACTGGTCCCCGCAATCGGATATTTTAGCATCAGCAAATGCATCCTTCGTGTATTATCCCGTTACCGTTTCTGTAGAAAACCCCTTGGAAGTCATAGAGAACTTCACCGCTACGGTAAGTATAGATGATGTTAGCGACCTCGTGATGGTTATGTTCAATCTGAGCTACGACCCGTCTGTTATAATGCTAACAAACGTAGAACGAGGGTCAGATATTTCTTCAAATTGGTCTTTATGGCGGCAAGACACAAGTACTGCCGGGACAGTGAAAGTTTTTGCTTTCGCAAACTTCTCGGGTTCGGCAATTGACGGGTCCGCGGAATTAGCACGGCTTGAGTTTACTGTAGTAGGCGAAGTAGGAGATAGAAGCGATATTGACATCCAAGGGATATTGGGTGATTCAGATATGGGCCATATAGAAGCGATATGGCGTGCTTCTGAGGTTTGCGTTGGCGTCAAGAACCTAAAAGACGTATATGTGCCATAGAACGGTAGAAAAAAAAAATCAAAAATCAAGCAAAGAACGCTGCCCCTTTTGTCCTCTTGCTCGCTCTTCCCCTACTTCTTCGCCCTCCATATCTCCTCCTTTTGGTTTTAGCTCGATAACACCGTATTTCCCTCCGCCACCCGGTATAACTCGTATTTCACCTCCCCTAAATGCTGCTATTGCTTCTACCACACGATCATCCAAATTAGCTTTATGGAAATTGTCTAGTGGTGCATCCACCAACACGTTAACCTCAGTACCAAATACAGAAAGTAGCGAGCCCCATATCTCTGTTACCGCCTTTGAAGTCACGGACTTATGCAATGCCAATCCGATTATCTCAGCCAGCGGTATCAAGTGCAGATAAGGTGGACGATGCACAGGATGTGTGTAATCGCAATCTGCAAGCTCATTCACCCGGTCTCTTACCCCTTTCTTTATCATACCGCCACATTCACATCGCCATCCCACTATAATCGCCTCGCTGAGCGAATAATGTTTGTAACACCTGATGCACGCGCTTTCGTTATACTTGCCCTCCGCTGGTGGGAATCCGACATTAAGCACTGGCTTCCTACCGCTTTTTCGCTCTATCGCCGCTTTCAACTCCTCAAAACCCATCGCCTCTACGTGAAACCGGTTAAACTCTCGTGCCAGCCGAATAGGGTAAGGCGAATGCGCATCGGAATTAGTCAAAAACGTAAGATCCCTCAGCTCACCTATTCTATCTGCATATGATGAATCCGCACTCAACCCCAACTCAACAAAGGAAATATACCCTACCAGATCAGAATAGCACTCCTTCAGCGAATTGTGATACGCATATAAACCGGTCCATGGTGTGAATGCGTGACAAGGTCCTATAAGCGCTTCCGCCGCCTTTGCATGGTCTGCTATCTCCTGCCCGGACAGTCGCAGCGAAGGTCTACCATCCCTATCTATATCCAACGAATGCACTCGAAACGACTCGTATAGCTCTTCTGCCTTTGAGATGGACGGCAAGATAAGTAAATGGTGCACTCTTCGCTCATCTTCCACTTCCACCGTGAGCACAAAATTAGTGCCTTCTTCGCTACCCTTAAAGGAGAAGATGCCTCCACTCTCTTCCAGCTCTCTTATACCAGCTAACCATTTCGGATGTAAGCAGTCACCGGTACCAAGTAGCTGTATACCCTTCTTTGAAGCTTTTTTCGCCAACGTGGGTAGATCCATACGCGGTGAAGTAGCTGCAGAATAGCGTGAATGGATATGCAGGTCGGAATTGATTATCATTCTACTTCCGTTAATAGAATAGCGGAGGATGGATTCGAACCATCGATCTCCGGGTTATGAGCCCGACGGGATCTCCTAACTACCCTACCCCGCTTTATTGTACACCTACATTATAATAAAACAGGGATTCATATAAAGGTAAATAGTAGATTGTATAGCGGTGTAAAAAAAA
>CBDAFQ010000132.1:0-13111 GCA_965195275.1 uncultured ANME-1 euryarchaeote
GGCGGTGCTTTTCATGGGTATGGGTGCAGTAATAGAGGTAACGGGGCGAAGAAAACTGACCGAATTGGGTGGTATCTACAAATACATGCCCATTACTTTTTGGCTGTACATGATTGGCGCGTTCTCCATTTCAGGATTCCCGCTATTCAATGGATTCATAAGTAAGACAATGGTTGTCACCGCCTCTGCGATGTGGGGTTATGCGGGTATATGGCTAATGCTCGAACTCGCTTCTGTAGGAACTTTCCTTCACACTGGCTTGAAACTTCCCTGGGGGGTATGGTTTGCGCGAGATACGCCCGTATGCGAAGCGAGAGAGCCACCATGGAATATGCTCGCCGCAATGGGTATAGCCGCATTTCTGTGCACCCTACTCGGTGTGTATCCAAGGATACTTTATAATATTCTGCCTTATCCGGTTCATTATGAACCTTATGCTCCGGCTCATGTGATAGCAATGTGTCAGCTTCTGCTGTTCACGTTTGTAGCATTCTGGCTGTTAAGGAAAAAGCTTCATGGTACACCAACGATTACGCTTGATACCGACTGGTTCTACAGGATACCGGGGAAGAAGGTAATAAAGTTCTGTGAAGGACCGTTAATGAACTTTACAAGCTTCATTGACCGGAATGCAATGCGAATGCCGGACTTCTTCCGTGCGCTACCACCAAAGACACAGACAGTGATGGAGAATCGAATAGATAATGCGTTTCACGAGAGACTTCCTGCTATTCTAAACTTTGAACGTATCTATAACACAATAAAGAAAGCTAAGGATAGGGAGTTGTCGTATAATTTGATCTACATCCTTCTTACTATAGCATTCCTTCTACTATTTATATTATTTGTGGTGGTGATGAACTGATGATACCCTATATACTCCTTCAAACATTAGCAGTGCCTGTTATAGCCGCTCTGTTTATACTTTTAACACGGCGAATACTGGGAAAAAAAGTACGATTTATACCCGGTATAACTCTGTTATACACTACCGCACTGCTCTTCATAGCTGGTATCAGCGTTTATCAGGGTACACCAATTCATGAGGAATACGGATGGGGGCCCTATGTGTCATTTGGTCTCTTAGCAGATGGTTTGAGTCTCCCTATTGCATTGATAATAAATATAATATGCACTGCTCTTTCGTTTTACTCTCTGCACTACGTAGAACACCGAATAGAAGTAATATATGGGGCCGAGGATGAAAAGACACAACTTTCGTATCACACCACCTATTTCTGGCTATATTTCCTCTTCCCCATAAGTTTCCTCGGTATCTGCTTTGCTACAAACCTCATAATAATATATCTATTTATAGAATTGCTCGTCATTCCGCTTTACTTCATAATGAGTTACTTTGGCTATGTGGAGCGATTTAGAGTGGCGGTAATGTGTTTCCTGTGGGGTATAGTAGGCGGCACGTTCGTCTTATTCGGGTCGGTACTGGTTTATTCACAGATAGGCAGCTTTGAAATCTCGGAGTTACACACTCTTGCCGGCAATCCGATGGTTTTCTGGATTGCATTGCTCATCTTTATCGGGTTATTTACGAAGATGGCTGTATTTCCACTTCATGTCTGGATGCCCTCGGTACATGCTGAGCACCCCACGTGCATAGCGGGGTTGCTTGCCGTTTATGCGAATATAGCCGCCTATGTGATTGTCCGAGTGCTCATCCTGCCGCTCTCTGATGACATAAAAGTTTTCGGTGTACCTATTATGATACTGGCTCTGATAACTATAGTATATGGTGCGATCCTCACACTGGCTCAAGATGACGTGAAGCGACTCTGTGCTTGCTCAACTATCAGTCAGATTTCCTACTCGCTCATAGGGCTGGGAGCACTCACCATTTGGAGCATAGAAGGGGGTATTTTTTATTTCCTGAGTCACATCCTGGGCAAAACCATTCTCTTCTCAACCGCGGGGATAGTGGTTTACGTAACGGGAATCAGGGATATGAATAAGCTGGGCGGGCTTATACATAAGATGCCAATAACTGCTGTGCTCTGGATAACCGCCGCGTCAATACTCACCGGTGTTCCACTCACAAGTGGTTTTACAGGTAAATGGATACTGTTTACCGGCGTTTTCGCTGCATATCCTACTTATGTCGGCATGAGCATAGCCATTTTAGGGATACTCTCAACAATATTGACGGCAGTTTATACCTTCTGGGCGGCGAAACGGATTTTCTTTGGTCCTCTGAAGCCGGAATTAGCAAATGATACTAAGATCAGGGATCCGCCGTTAACGATGAGTGTTCCCATTCTTATCTTAGCTGTAATATCCTTTATCATAGCACTATATCCAAAACCACTCCTGGAACTCTTTCACTCGGTGATAGGGTTAATATAATAGCAAAATATCGAAATGTATAATGTATATAAATATAATGAGGAGGAAAAAGTAGATGGTAAGTAAGTTCAGCAGCGCGGTAAGATGTTTTATTAGGTGCCCTGCATGCACGCTGAGACTCATGCGACGCTTTGGTTCGTGTGATATCGAGACATTGAAAGAATTAAAGGAAACTTGCCCGGAGATAGAAGAGGAGAGTTTAAGTTATTACTTCGGCCTTTTCATGGGTATGGTTTTCGTTCTCCTTTGTGTAATGGCATACTTCTTTTTTTACGCTCTTAGAGTCATTATCCTGTATCAGGAAGAGCTTTTTCCTCCGGGGATCTAAAAATAAAAAATCGCAAAACTTTTATACTATGTATCCATACTAGTAGTTGTATAATGACGAACAGTAAAATACCACCTGAGTTGAAGAAGGCGCTATCGGCAGGGATGGGTTTCTCTCTACTAATAAAGGGTGAGCCAGGTACAGGTAAGACGATGCTCGCTTTTGAGTTACTCAACGAGTTAGGGAGCGATAACGCCGTCTATCTATCATCACGGGTTTCTCCTTCCGCTCTTTACAGTCAATTTCCATGGCTGGAAGAACATGCCGGGTTCCACGTGATAGATGCAACTAAGTTGTATCTATCTTCAAAAGCGTTTCTAAGCCCGCGCTCTTTCTCTGAGCTGCTGTATACGGAATTAGCGGAGGCGGAAAAGCCCGCTACTATCGTAATTGATAGCTGGGAAGCGATAATATCCGGAGGGACAGGGGAGAAGAGAGAAGAGCTGGAATCTGCGATAACTGACCTGGTAAGGGATTACGCACCGGAATACAAGATGAATTTGATACTCATAACAGAAACAACTGACACAACACCGCTCGATTATATCGTTGATGGGATAATAGAGGAGAGCCGTATAACCATTGATTACCGAAGGGCAAGGGAAATATTGCTAAAGAAATTACGGGGCGTTAGGATAGACCAGTACAAATATGGTTATACCTTAGATGGTGGAAGATTCCGCTTTTTCGGACCTTTCCAGAGGCGGAAGGTAGAGAAGTCGAGAAGAGTGGCGGTTGTGCCTAATACCACCACAAATGTATCTACGGGCTGTGAGGAGTTGGATACGATTCTGGGCGGGGGCTTAAGCAGGGGAAGCACAACGATAGTGGAATATGGTGATGATTTCTCTCTCTTAGGATACCAATCTCTTGTAGCGCACGCAATTATAAACAGCATACAGCAGGGCAATTATTGCGTGAAGATCCCGAGTAGTGGCTGGGATGAGCGGCGGTTAAGACGAGGAATATTGCCTTTTGTAAAGGAAGAGGATTATATGAAGTACTGCACGGTCTTTGAGATAAGGAAGGATAAGAAGGAAGTACGAGAGAACGTAAAAGTGTTAAAAGGCGAATCAATGGAGGTAGATTTTCCGTTGCTCACTGATTTCATCGCCAATTTAGAGCCACCTGTGACAGTTATTATCGGAACAGATTTGTTAGAGTATCAATATCGTTTGAAGACAGTGTCCAACCTTGCAAGGATGTTGGAGTTGTTCTCATATTGGGTAATGGAGTTAAGCGAGGTAGGAAATGTAGGAGTATTTGGGATGCCCACCGGGGGTGCTTTGGGCAGTGAGCTGGGTCACATGGTAACAAATAGCTTTAACTTGACCGTGCTCGACAGGAGTGTTATCCTTTATTGTAATCGTCCTGATACCAAATTGCATTGCTTGGAGAATATAATCACGGAAGATGCACTTAAGTTGAAGCTCACGCCTTTTGTTTGAAGATACATGTATCTTATCTGTACAGCTACTTCATATTTTAAATCATTTTCTGTGCGAGTGGTACAATGAGCATTAAAAAACAAGAGAAAGATATGATTTATCTCGTCCCGCACACGCATTACGATGCCATCGGGGTCTTCACGAAGGAGAAGTATTTTTATATCAATATGCTGCTCATTCTAAAGGAAGTGGTTGAACTCGTTGAAAAGACCGATTACAAGTTCCTGATAGAGCAGACGTTTCTGTTGGAGGAGATGGAGAAGAGGTATCCAGAACTGTTTTCACGGATTGCGAGGTGCATAAAGTGTGGCAAGATAGAGATAGCTGATGGGGAATACCTGATGGCAGATACAATGCTTCCAGAAGGAGAGACCCTGATAAGAGAAATCCTGGTTGGTAAGAGATATGCGAAGGAGAAGTTTGGGGTTGACGTTCCTGTAATGTGGCAGGCAGATAGTTTTGGCTTGAATGCCCAGCTCCCACAGATATACAAAAAATCCGGCTACAAGTATGTTGCATTTAGGAGGGGAGTAACGAAGGAAAAGCCTACGGAATTCTTGTGGCAGGGTTTGGATGGGACGACAATTTTAGCTCACTGGATGCCTTTAGGATTCAGGGCTGGGCTGGACTTGACAAAGCTGGCTGAAAACTATAAGAAACTCAAAGAAGTGGCAGCAACCTCTCACATCTTGATGCCTTCCGGTAGTGGAGTTACGATACCGCAGCCTGAGACACCGGAGGTTGTGAGAGCGTGGAATAATGATAAAGGCGAAGAAGCGAGGATGCAGATTGCAACGCCAAGAGAATTCTTTGAAGCACTGGAGAAGGAAATAGAAGAGAAGAATATTAAGATGGAGGTAAGGAAAGGGGAGATGTATTCAGGGAAGTACTCTGCTGTTTTTCCTGATTGCTGCTCGAGCAGGATGTGGATAAAACAGGGACTTTGCAGCCATGAAAGTTGGTTGTTGTGTTGCGAGCGTTGGGGTACTATATTATCACTCCTGAATGGCTACTATCCCTCTGATGAGTTGAGAGAGTGCTGGCGAAAAATTTTGTTCCTCGCATTTCATGATGTAGTTCCCGGGACAGGGATGGACCGGGGTTATGATGAAGTAAAGGAATATCTGGGCTTCCTCAGGACCAAGATGTGCACTCTCTGCCCTCGCATGTTCCCATCAATAGTAGAGCGGGAATCTGGAGGGGGAGGAGTTGAAAGTGGAGATGTAATTATATTTAACTCGCTGTCGTGGGAAGTGAGGGGCTGGGTAGAGATGGATTTGAATTTTAAGAAAGGGGAAGTAGTAGCGATTAACGGATTAAAAAGTGGTGAAGAGGAAATAGATGTGGATGTCTTACAGTTCACGAGGTATGAAGATGACTCGGTGAGACATGCGAAGATAGGATTTGTTCCCACAGTTCCTGGGCTGGGATATAAGGTGTATAAAATCCTTGAGCGGGGGCCTAAACGGTATCGCTATGATCCGAATTTTATCATGACTAGGGGGAACACCATAGAAAATAGATTCTTTTGGGTTGAAATGGACCCTGCCACAGGGTTAATTGACGTGATTCAAAAAGGAGAGCGGATTTGCACGGCGAATGAGCTTGTGCTGGAGGAAGAAACCGGTGACCTTTACTACCATCTGCAAAAAATGTGTATCCCGGTGAAAACAGAAAAAGGAGAAGGTGTGAAGTATGGCTCGTTCCGGATAGAGAATTTCGGGATAACGGAAAGTCCTTTGAGGCGGGTTATCAACGTCAAGACCGATTATTTTTCCCTTCGCTGGCCGTACAGATTGACGGAGAAGCTGGAACCTCTTATATGGGAGCATAAATTCCTGGAGTGCGAAAAGAAAGTAATAGTTTATAAGGACATTCCAAGAATAGATTTCATCACGTGCATAATAGACAAGCATCCGAAGGCACGCCTTAGGGTCAGGTTCTCCACGAGTATAAAATCTTCTGATTATGCCTGCGGAAGTCAATTTGGTGTTGTTTCCCGTCCGACCTGCCCATTTAGATGTAAGCCCGAAGGGGAGTGGGTTGAGAAGCCTTGCGGGGTATTTCCATCACTGAGATGGCTTGATTATTCTGACGGAAAGAAGGGCTTGACCGTGATACACACGGGGACACCGGAAAACATAGTAAGGGAAGGCGACATCTATTTGACACTGCTAAGAAGTGTTTCAATGCTGTCCTCAGATGGCAGGACAGGTCCTGCAATACCTGTTCCTGATGCACAGGAGTTTAAAAGATATGTGTTCAAATATTCCATATATCCGCATGAAGGAGATTGGCGAGAAGCTTCATCTTACAAGCATGCTCTCGAGTTCAACTTCGATTTGGATGCATTGCAGTTACCGAAGGGCAAAAAACTACCTTTGAAACGGTCCTTTTTGAGAATATATCCAGAAAGTGTGGTTCTATCCGCGCTTAAGAGGGCAGAGGACGGAGATGGAGTAATTCTACGATTCTATGAGACGAAGGGAGAAGAGACGAATGTAGAAATAACTCTGTTCCGAGAGCCAAAGGCGGTCAATGCGGTGAACCTGCTGGAGGAAGAGGACGATGTAGTGGTAAAAGCGTTAAAAAGAGAGGGAGAACGAATAGAATTGAAAATGGACCCTTTTGAGATAGTTACTTTGAAGGTAGAACTTTAAAAGGATATTATAATAAAGAGAACATTAGAAGATTATACAAAGATGAAAAGGGTAGTGATTATTGCAAAGGGCGAAGTGCAGAGGGTTGGATATCGAGATGAAGTGGAGCGAATAGCGCGTAAGCTGTGATTAAGCGGATTTGTAGAGAATATTAAGCCCTATGATGTCAGAATAGTTGCAGAGGGATAGGCAGATATTATAAGCCGGTTTATTGAGCAGATAAGGATAAAGAAGTATCCGATAGATGTGGAAGATATAGCAGTTAATTTTGAGGACGTTAAAGACGAATTCGAGTATTTTGAGATCAGACGCGGGGAATGGCATGAAGAACTGGATGAACGGTTGGATGCCGCGGGGAAACTGCTTTACATGTCTGTTGAATTAAGCGAGAAGTCCGTGCAATTAGGCGAGAAGTCCGTGCAACTTACCGAGGAATCCGTAAAGATAGGGCACACAATGCTTGAGAAACATGATGAGACCCTAGACGAGATAAGGGGTTTGAGATATGATATGAAGGCGTATATGGAGCAGAGATTCGATAAGATAAAGCAAGAGATAGTGGTGATAAAAGAGAAAATCGGATTATCAATATAATCTTCATCTCTTGTCGCCATTTTCACCTCTTAATACTTGCATCCAAGACGTTACGAAACTTCCTGAAAAATCACGATCTTTTCTATATTATTTGGAATTTTGTGTCACTCACTCACGGGTCTTCGCTTCCGCAGATGCAGATAGCAATGAATATTCCTCATACGCCCTTTTTAGGAACTTCGATAGTACTATCGATGCGCAATAAAACATCACGAGGACGAAAAATCGTGCATCACGGAAAAGGTAATCCAGAGGCACAAAAGCCTCCGCCACACCTCCCACACCTAATAATCTATACCATCTCATCGCATAGTACACGAGAACATAGATGTTTATAGCGAGCAGACCAATGGCAATACCATGATAGACTTTAACCAGAGCTAACCAGCCTTTATATTTCCATGACCTAGAATATAAGTAACCAAAAAAGAGCCAGCCCATGATGAAAAGAGCGATACCTGAGCACATACTTTCCCAAGGTGCTATGTTGAAGTCAACGCTTATGACCGTTCGCCATATGAACGCTAGGCCTACTATCACCATTAATGTCCGCTCATCTGTTATCACCTTGCCTATTAGCTCAGTAATGCTCATTTCCCTCAGCTTTTTCACCTCAGGATGTAAATACGGAGATATGAGATGCAGAATACCCTTACCTTTTGATAGCGATGTATAATCCTCGTGCATCTTCTGTATATACTTCGCTGACCATAATACTGCGCAATAAAACAATACTAATGCAATGAACCTTATATCCCGGTAAATGAAATCCAGTGGCAGATAAGCTTCTGTACTCAGTAACTTATACCATCTCATCCCATAGTAAATAATAACGTAAATGTTCAGGGGGAGCATACAAACAGCAATCCCCTGGTAAATCCAGTTTGAAATTGACCAACCCTTCTGTATCTTGAACATGTGATACGTGTAAGCGAAGATAACCCAGCCAAATAGGATAATAGCGATGCCCGAGCACAGACTTTCCCAGAAGGCGATAGTCCCGTCTAGGCTTATGTAAGCTCGCCATAGGATGGCTACAATTAATATCGCTATTATTGTTCGCCCATCCATCATCGCTTTCTCGAAAGAATCTTTTATGCCCATTTTTATTTGGAGGCCCTTATCTCCCTCACGTATATTTCTTTTAAGGGAAGGGTATATAAATCTTCCGCTTTTTACTTGTTTATCGTAAATCCGGCGTGTGTTCTCGGTGTTCATAGCGAGAAAAAAAGCAAGTTATATATAGACGTTTTGAGTTTTAAGGAGTTATAGATAAAAATGATAAATATAGTTGAACATCTGCCTGTTTTTGTCATTGCAATATCCATGCTTTCGTCATTCACTATTTTGATTGTCGGCTGGCTGAACAAGAAATCTTGCTGTTTCATCGCCATTGCCACAGTTCTCGTTCAATTCGTCATGTCTCTTTTTATCCTGCATCATGTCCTTACTGTTGGGACTATAACATATTGGCTCGGTGGTTGGAGTCCGCCCTGGGGCATTGAATACGTCGTGGATGCTTTGAATGCTTATATATTGGTCATACTTCTATTCTTAGCTCTGGTTTGTGTCATATATTCAAAGAGGAGCATAGAGCACGAGTTGCCGCATAAAATCGTCACCTTTTATACTCTCTATCAGCTCCTCGTTACAGGACTTTGTGGTGTGACCCTGACCGGCGATATATTCAACATGTATGTCTTCATCGAGATATTTTCGCTCGCTGCGTATGCGTTAATAGCATCGCGAGGAAAGATAGCGCTGAAGGCGAGCTTCACTTACCTCGTATTGGGTGCGATCGGCGCTTGCTTCTTCTTGCTCGGGATAGGTTTTTTGTACTCGATAACTGGTACGTTGAACATACACGACCTCTCACTCATATTGCCAAGTTATTATGGTAACAGAGCGGTGCAAGCGGCATTTGTATTCTTCACTGTTGGATTAAGCATAAAGATGGCGCTTTTCCCGGTTCATGTGTGGTTGCCAGATGCGCATTCCTTTGCACCATCGGAAATAAGCGCATTGCTTTCCGGTATAATCATCGAGGTTTCCACATACGCATTCATAAGAGTCTGCTTTTCTGTTTACACTTTAGAGTTCTTCATACACTACCTACCCATATTCGATTGTCTTTGCTGGATAGCAGCGTTAGGCATAATCGTGGGTTCTATACTTGCAATAGCGCAGTATAATTTAAAGAGAATGCTCGCGTATTCTTCAGTTTCGCAGATGGGCTACATCATGCTTGCTGTTGGGCTTGCAACATCCACGCACTCGCCCCTCTGGGGTGGGCTGACCCCGGCGTTGATGCACATATTGAACCACGCATTGATGAAGGGTTGTTTGTTCTTAGTTGCCGGTGCATTTATTTACAAGGCGGAATTATGGAATATAAGTGATTTTCAGGGTTTGGGAAAGAAAATGCCGTATACTTGTGCCGCTTTTACGTTAGCTGCGATTTCCATGATTGGCGTGCCGCCGAGCGTTGGGTTCGTCTCAAAGGTGTACATAATACTTGCCTGTTTAGAATCCGGGAACTTCATATTTGTAGCGATTCTGCTGCTCAGTACAATGCTCAACCTCGTTTATTTCTGGCGTGTGATAGAAGTGATCTACATGAAGCGAGAAGAAGGAGAAAGTCATTCCACACCGGGTAAAGATGAAATACCACTTAGCATGCTCATACCAGTATTATTACTCGCGTCACTCTGCATTATCGTTGGTATTCTCTGGCTCACCGAGATACCTATACCCATGTTAAACCAGGTCAATTCATTGTTTGGCTTAGGGGAGTATGCACCATGATAGCGGAAGCGATACCAATAGCTTATAGGCCGGTGTTAGCGCTTTTATGCCCCGCAATTGCATCCATCCTTATAGTACTATTTGGTAAGTGGCCTAACATAAGAGAAGGCTGGACGATGCTCGCAAGCATATTGCAGTTTCTCATCATTATCTCTATGGTGCCGACTATTATAGGTGGGGAAGTCATAAAGTACACATTCTTCACGGCATTTCCAGGCATTGATTTTGGTTTCTCCGTTGATGCTCTCGGGCTTATCTTCGCTATTACTTCTACTTTCTTGTGGATCCTGGTTTCGTCCTATTCCATAGGCTACATGAGGTCGCTGAACGAGCATGCGCAAACACGTTACTATTTCTGTTTCGCATGGGCTATCTTTGGCGCAGTGGGCGTAGCGCTATCGGGTAATTTGTTCACGATGTTTGTCTTTTATGAAATTTTAACGATCTCAACGTATCCGTTAGTGGCGCATGACCAGACGCCGGAAGCGTTATTTGCGGGTCGTAAATATTTGGCGTATCTGCTTTCCTCCGGCTGTTTCTTCCTTGGTGCCGTAGTTTTAACCTACCATTTTGCAGGCACAACGGATTTTATGAATGGCGGGATACCAAATCTCGCTTCTGAAGCATCACGAGGGGCACTGATGGCATTATTCGCGATATTCCTGTTAGGGTTCATGAAAGCGGCATGGATGCCTTTTCACTCATGGCTTCCCACCGCAATGGCAGCTCCTACGCCTGTGAGCGCGCTATTGCATGCGGTCGCAGTAGTGAAGGCGGGCGTGTTTGGAGTTGTCCGGACGGTGTGCTATATATACGGAATAGATTTGATGAGTGCGCTTGGATTGGGTATAATCCTTGCGTCCATAGCGTCGTTCACGATGATTGTTGCCTCTTTGTTTGCCATTGCGCAGGACAACTTGAAAAGGAGACTCGCATATTCGACTATAAGCCAGTTGTCTTATATCCTCTTTGGCGTGGCATTGTTAAACCCAATGGGCGTAGAAGGGGCAATGCTTCATATCCCTTTTCATGGATTTATGAAGATAACGCTGTTCATGTGCGCCGGAGCGATAATGGTCGCCAGTGGGAAGAGGAATATAAGCGATATGGGTGGTATAGGAAGAACAATGCCGGTAACAATGACTGCATTTACCATAGGCGCGCTTGGTATGTGTGGCATCCCTCCGGTCTGTGGCTTTATAAGTAAATGGTATCTCGGTTTAGGTACGCTGGATGCGCATGCCCTTGGTCTACTGGCGGTTCTTATGATAAGCTCTCTGCTCGACATCGTTTATTTCTTCCCGATAATTTATACCGCTTTCTTTGATACACCGGAAGGGATGGATAAGCTTGAAAATCCGAGAATTAAAGAAGCACCTATTTTCATGCTCGTGCCCCTGGCCCTAACGGCAATTTTCTCCATCGTATTCTGTCTGTTCCCTAACACATTTCATATATTAGAGCTTGCACAAACCGCAGTTGCGAGTTTAGGCGGTGCATGAACTAGGGATGAAGATAACGATGAGGGGCTTGTTTGTGTTGTTGTATATAAGTATTTTCGTGAGTATTCTGGCTGGGGTACTCGCTCAGATGTTTTTACATCTACATCCGCACTTCTGGTGGGAGAATATCCCGGTCTTTAGCGCAGTGTATGGTTTCGTTGGCTGTGTGTTCATCATCGTTGCGTCAAAAGCACTTGGGCATCACTGGCTACAGAAAGAGGAGGATTATTATGAGAAACGCTGAAAAATGCAAAATGCAAAATGCAAAATGCAAAATCAATTCGGATTTAGCATTTGGTATTTTACAGGGGGGTGATAGGTGGTGATTGAGTGGTTCCACCCGGGATTCATATACCTCTTCGGCGCTTTTTTAGTGCCGCTATTAAAGGGAAAAGTGAAACAGGCATATGTACTCTTACTCCCGGCAGTAGCATTTGTAATTCTCCTTCTTATATCCAAAGGGGTATTCGGGGAAGGACCTTTCTGGCAGACCTCATTCATGGGCTATGAGCTTACCCTAGGCAGAATAGACCCGCTGTGCATGGTATTTGCATACATATTCGTAATCGCTTCTTTTTGCATGTTCCTATATGCAATACATATAAAAGAGAATTGGCAGCACGTGGCTGCGTTAATATACATTGGAAGCACGCTTGGTGTAGTTTTCGCAGGTGATCTCTTTACTTTGTTCTTCTTCTGGGAGATAATGGCATGGGCATCGCTGTTTATAGTTTGGTATGGGAAGACGAAATCGGCATCCGGTGCGGGATTCCGGTATATCATGGTGCATTCTTTTGGCGGTGTATGCCTATTATCCGGTATTCTGATACATTTACACAATGGCGGTTCTATCGCCTTTGATTCTTTTACCTGGGGCATAGGGAGCGAATATCTGGGCGCTTATCTAATATTCCTCGCGTTTATCATAAACGCTGCGGTTCCGCCTTTGGGCGCGTGGCTGGCGGATGCGTATCCGGAAGCAAGTGTTACGGGCGCGGTGTTCTTAACTGCGTTTACCACGAAGAGCGCGATATACGTACTGATAAGAGGTTTCCCGGGTGTTGAAATTCTGATAGGGTTAGGCGCAATAATGGCACTGTATGGTGTTGTCTTCGCAGTGCTTGAGAATGATATACGAAGGCTTCTCGCATACCATATCATCTCCCAGGTGGGCTACATGGTGGCGGGTGTAGGAATGGGTGTTTTCGGGACGGCGGCAGGTAATATGGCAATAAACGGTGCTACTGCTCATGCTTTCTGTCATATCCTTTATAAGGCGGTGCTTTTCATGGGTATGGGTGCAGTAATAGAGGTAACGGGGCGAAGAAAACTGACCGAATTGGGTGGTATCTACAAATACATGCCCATTACTTTTTGGCTGTACATGATTGGCGCGTTCTCCATTTCAGGATTCCC
>CBDAFQ010000133.1:0-3211 GCA_965195275.1 uncultured ANME-1 euryarchaeote
TCGCCTTTTTGCAGAAAATGTGTTAAAACGGATCGAACAATTGGTGCTTTTTCCGTACTCCGGAAGGATTGTGCCAGAATATAATCAACAGGATCTTCGAGAACTCATTTATCAAAACTATCGAATTATCTATCGGGTGAAAAGAGGTTGTATCGAAATAGTTTGGATAACACACGGTGCAAGGTTGCTACCTGGAGATCAGGATGATAGCAGCTTCTGATAAACCTTTCTTTCAAAAAGAAAGCTTTACCAAAGAAACATGATTATTTTTGCTTCGCAAAAAAAACTACGCAATTGGTTTTGGTGAAGTTCCACTTCACAAAATAAACTGTTTTTTGGATTAAACCTTTTTCTAAAAGGTTTGATGTTTCAATCCTTGTTTTGGTAGACCGATTTTGCAACCTTGACCCCATTACTCGCGCACTCGTAGGCTGTGGAGATGTTGATAACTTCTTCCTTTTACTTTTCTTTTTGCTTCTTTTTCTTTTTAAAAAAATCTGTTAATAACTGTTATTTTTGCCACGAATGCTCCCGATACCCCAAATTAATTACAATTTTTGTATTACGATGTTATGGAATCCAAAGATCGATAAATTCATCAAAAGGAAGTTCCAGGGTCTTATTATAATCTTTATAGGTATCGAGTATTAGATCAGTTTTTTCCGGTGTAAATAATGTTTGTAAATTACTTTTTAGTTTCTCGAAAAGAAACGGCGCCCCTTCTTTCTCACGTTTTGGATGTCCAACAGGATATTCAATAGACACATATTTTGTTTTACTGCCATCTTTAAAGAAAACCTGTAATGCGTTTGGAACACCACGCCTTTTCACGTCAAACCATGATTTAGTAAATTCATCATCAACCTTAACTTCAAATTTATCAAATAAATTACGTACTTGTGGTAAATTAGCTGTATCATCTTCATAATATTTATAAAGAACTTTTCCAAAAATAAGAGCAATTGCCGTTACATATTCAAGACTATGATCTCTGGCTGCTGCAGAAACTAACTTATTAGGATCAGCAGCATCAGCAGAAAAGTAAGTGTAACGATAGGCGGGTTCTGAGGTAGTTACGACAATTTTTTTAATAACATCAAGCCTATCCTTCACGCTGTCATGCAGCTTAATAGCCGCTTCCATCAACGTTTGAAGAAGTCCTTCAGCTGGATATGGAATCTTAAATTGGTTTCTTTCAATAACAGAAGTTGTGAAACTTCCATCCAATTTAAACTGATTACCTCTGAGACATACGTCATAATACCCATATTGTTTAAATGTCAACGCTCGTTTATAGCCAGTTTCATCGTGCATCGCAATAGAAGCTAAAGTTACACTGCGTCTGCCAATATCTCCGGGACACCACGATTTGCGCCAACCAACATTTCCTCCAGGTCGCCGAAAAATAGCAGTACATCCACCATCTATTATTGCCTGTGAAAGACCACGCAAAATAGCGTCTTTGTTTCCTCCCAGTATCTGTACAATAATTGGAGTCATGCCAACTTCAATCAAAAAGGCGTTATCATAACCATACGCAGTAATATCATTTATTTCGCCCAATTTTCCTGTGATTTCTGCAGATTTGGTAAATGATACTAATACATCTTTTACCCGAAAGTTTGCATTTCCTGATCTAAATCTATTTAAATAATCAACTACCGGTATAATGCCAATAACATTTTCACTTGGATGAAGTGGAGTAGCACCCGGTACTAGATCTGTGTAATCCGTCCAGCGCAATGATGTTCCTATGGCAAATGCTGCTTGCGCGGGATCAAATTGATATGTTGTTCCCGGCACCCTGGCTCCATTTACTACAATAGTACTTGGCCACTGTGGACATACTAGCCGCCTGCATTCAGAAAAGGTTAAACCTTGCATCGCACATCCTAAAGCATCGAATAAAGTTAAATAAGCTCTTTTTATAGCAGCTTCACTTTCAACTTTATAGTTGCACACATAATCTGCTATTTGCTCCATTAATTTATCGTATTTTTCATTCATGATAATGTCCTCCCTAAATTAAACAATATTGACAAAAACTACACCCATACCTTACTAACACTAATCAAGATGTTACAACACCAAACGGGACAATGCAACAAAAATTGAAGAGTGGTCAAGTCTGCTGTTGACTCTTGATGATGCCTTCGTTTCAATCCTTGTTTTCGTAGACGGCTTTTGCAACACTCACCTTTTTCCCCCTTTTCACTTTTAAGGTATGCACATAGGGGTATTTAAAACTTTCGATTTTTTCGGTGCGTTGATCTAGAAATTCCCCCTGTTTCATGAAATATCCTTCTATGCCGGTATTTTTAGAATTGCACCGTTTTCTGAAGATAGAAACATTACGAGGTAGGACTTATCTTGGCGATAGCCTTGACATTAAAACCAACTTTCTGAGACTATCGCCAATTTTTGGATTAAACCTTTTTTGAAGGTTTGTCTTGGAGGCTATCGCAACACACTTTTTGGACGTTCTCGTCCATCTTTGCACATATTCCTGGATTCTGCTCAACTTTCACTCAATTATCAGGAAAGAGTCACTCGCAAGATAAAAGAATTGTAGGGACTATTTTTAATCGTATTCTCATTCTTTTTTTTACTAAATAAGTTGGATGAGAAACGACTTACCATCATTTGAGCCCGAGCTCCTTTCTGATTAGCTCGCAAAGACTGCCCTTGATTTCCGAGTGCCGAGGTACTGGGGCTTTCTTCCCGTTTATAGGATTTACGTATATGTCATGCTTTTTGCCATGACGGTTCAAATAGCATCCTGCATCTACTAATTCCCTGACAAGGTCACGCCGCTTCACACTTCTATACCTATTTCTTTAGTCTGCGTCATAAGTCGGTGTGAACTCTCTTCCACCCCCATTAAGCGGTATGCATCACGAATATTTTCTTCTAACTCTTCCAGAGATTCGCCCTGACTAAATACGCCGGGAACTTCTTTCAGTCGCCCTATATACCAATCGTCGTCTATCCAATATTCCAATGTAAAATGCCTCAACATATGGTCACTTCACCCCCTATTCCTTTTGCATTAGTGATTAATATATGTTTGGATCATAATATTATAACCACAGGATTGCACTGATTTTCACGAGAAATGCTGGTCGATTTTAAAATTCCGCTTTTAAATCAGAAAAAGGCTTTTTCCACATTGATTCGTCTTTTAACTTTATGGTAGTTTACTATTTGCAAA
>CBDAFQ010000134.1:0-3733 GCA_965195275.1 uncultured ANME-1 euryarchaeote
AGAATCCCCCGCGTCTTCCAGACTGACAACCGCTATATCAATACCAAATTCTGGTTCATACTTTGCTCTAAACTTCATCGCTCGTTGTTCTGATATATCAAACACTTTTATTCTGTCAATAGAATCTCTTACAGTCAGTATTGCCTTAGCCTGATAATATGCTTGTTTTCCGGTGCCTATTATACCGAGTGTTTTGGAATCAGACCTCGATAATGCTTCGGTAGCAACACCGGTAGCAGCTCCGGTTCTATATGCGGTCATCTCCTCAGCCTGCATTATCGCCACTAATTGCTGCGTTTCGGCATCTCGGAGTAGATATTCGCCCAGTACCGTAGGTAACCCAAGCTTTTTGTTCGCAGGCGCAACTGAAACAATCTTAACACCGCAATACTTGGGGTTATATCGCGGCAGATACGCAGGCATGCATCTCATGTCTGACACACCTGTATCAACATACACCTTCGCAGGCACTACTACCTGCCCTAAAGCGCTTTGTTCAAATCCGCGTTTGATCTCAGAAATGAACGCCTTCCAGCCTATGTTCTCCAGTGTTTCTTTTAGCGCTTCATTTGTTATAATAACTGCATTCAGCTCTTTTAGCTTCTTCATTGTGTATAAACTATAACGTTTACATATTTAATTTAGGACGCAGATTTACACGGATTTACACGGATTTGGTTTTTTCTGTGTTAATCCGCGTTAGGGAACTCCCAGTAAATAGTTTACCCATTTTGATAAATATCATAGACACGGATTTCACAGATTTACACAGACGCTACTGACCTGATTATTAAGTTTTTACGGGTTGAATCAAAATTAAAAAATCAATACGCTACTTTAAATCTGTGTTAATCAGCGTTAATCTGTGTCTAAAATTTGGATATATTAATTTTTGTGTGTTCCAATATACAATTACCAATGTTATATATGCTCTAATGTAATTTATCTTACTGTTATGGCAGAAGAAAGAAGCGGCAGCGGAGATGGCAAAAAGACCGCAGAAGAGTTGCTTAGTCTCGCAGAAGGACATCTTAATGGGGGGAAATTTGAGGCGGCAATCGAAATTTACAAAGAGATTGTGAAGAAAGATCCACTTCATCCGACACTGGCAAAGGCTTGTAACGATTGTGGCGTTGCTTATGCGAGTTTAAAGCAATATGAGATGGCGATTGGATTCTTCAACACTGCACTGAATCTCAGCAACTATCTTATGGACGAGGGCATATCAACTTGTTACAACCTGGCGCAGATTTACAAAACTACGGGCGATGAAGAGAAAGCAGATGAGTACTTCAACCGTGCGGTGGCGATAAAGGAAGAGCATAAACGCCGCGATGAAGAGGCAAAACGTATGCTCAAACAAGAAACGTCTGGCTGGGAATGAGGTAATTCAATACACCTCATAGCACCGCTATTAGCTATCCTATTTCAGATAATCCCCTATAAGACTTTGTCCGCAGTACCCACAGCACCAAAAGCTTTAAAGAACATCATTGCTTCTGCGTACGCTTTAGCTTCTAGCTCTCGTGTCGTATCGTCGTAAACGCTGTATATCCGGTCCTTAAATACAGTTATTGCGAATTTACTGTACTTACCAAAAATCTCGTCATTTTTCGTTATTCCTTTCTTTGCTGCTTCTTCTCTGTATTCATTCAAAGTCCAGTCCCTTATGTCTTCGTACAGCTCAGGTTCAAATATCTCTAATACTTCCCATACCAGATTCATCCAGAACGTGCCTACATTGCCTTTTAGTATCATGCCTTTCGGGAACTTCGTGCTTATGAACTTAAGCGGGGTACCGGTAATACCATGCTGTGCAATCCGCACGTTAAGCGGTTCTATTGCCTTCGCTATCTCTATCGTTCGTTCTATATTTATTGACACCTGTTCTATGAGATTGCCCTGCGCATCATATATGTTACCATGTGTTGACCCATTTGCAATAGCCAGCACCTGCGGATAAATGTCCCGCTTCTGCAACTCGGTAATATACGTAGTCGCCTCATCTACCGTTGTAAGGACCAATCCATCTTTATCCTTCTTTCCTATCTCGCCCACTTCTACTTCTAAGCCAAACTCTCTGCCCGCCATCTTTTCCTTAATGAAGTTCGCAAGTTCTGTGGTCACATCAATATTCCGCTGCAGTTCCGCCAAAGTCGTTTTTCCACTCAGGTCAAACAAAAAAGAAGCGTCTATCGCAAATGAGGTGTATCCAGCCGCAATTTGTGCCTCTATTAATTCCTTCACGCCCTTTAGTTCTTCTTCCGTCCCTTTCTTTACCGTTATGTGGTCAGCATGTAGAGCCCATGTACCAAACTCCACGTCATTTGCAATCTCGCAAATGGCATTCGAGAACTCTTGCGGTGTTAGTCCGGTATATCCGCCCTTCAAATCGCACTCTGATTTCGCGAGCTCGAATATAACTGCTGCTCTCAAATCTTTAGCTGCTCGGAATATGCCTTTTGCAACACCGTGCACGATCCTGGTATTTGCAGCCATTATTAGCCCTTCTGTATTGTACAAAGCACCAAACAATTTATTCCCGGCTATAGGTCCAAATTCGCCTCTTTCTTCCATCTCTCCTTTTTACTCCTTTACTATCTATATTTATCTTCTCCAACTTTTATATTAATGAAGTATTTAATGGAACTCGCCAACAAATGATCTACCATATATATTACGCCTGTACAGTATAAAATAAATATACATTTTATAGGTACGAAATCATTAATATTGAGGGAAGAGGGAATGATGATAAAGCGTATCGGTTTATTAACCAGTGGGGGCGATGCACCGGGAATGAATGCTGCTATTCGCAGCGTGGTAAGATACGGATTGCATCATAAATTAGAGGTAATAGGGATCTATCGCGGTTATGCGGGTCTGATCAACGAAGACTTAAAATCTTTAGACCACCGTTCTGTTGCAGGTATTATAAATAGAGGGGGTACGATCTTAGAGTCTCTACGATGTGATGAGTTTTTGACTGAAGAAGGACAGCGTAAGGCGGTGGAGATATTAAAGCGGAATAAAATAGATGCTCTAATTGTCCTGGGAGGAGATGGAACTTATCGGGGCGCAATCCAACTATGGGAAAGGTGGCATATCCCTTGTGTTGGGATACCAGCAACTATTGATAATGACATTAATGGCACTGATAGAACTATTGGCGCGGATACCGCAATAAATACTGCCTTGGAAGCAGTCGATAAGATTCGAGATACCTCAACGAGTATGGATCGAATTTTTGTGGTGGAAGTAATGGGCAGAGAGAGCGGATTTATTGCTAGTCAAGTTGCTTTAGCTAGCGGTGCAGAGGAGGTATTGGTTCCAGAGATAACGTATGATTTAGACGACATGTGCCAGGACATTGAGAGTGGATATTTAAAAGGAAAGGAGCGCTGGATTATTATTGTTGCCGAAGGGGAAGCGGGGGCGGGAGAGATTGCAAATAAGATTACCGAGATCTCGGGCTCAGAGACACGAGTAGTTGTATTGGGACATATACAAAGAGGTGGAAGTCCTACCGCTCAGGATCGTATATTAGCAACCCGCTTTGGTGCGGCAGCGGTAGATTTGATTTTAAATAACGAGTATGGCAAGGCAGTAGGAGTAAAAGGAAATCAAATAACAGCAGTGGATTTACATCGCGCGGTAGAAAAGAAGAAGGGGATATGGGTAAATTTGTCCTATCAACTGATGCGGAATTTAATTTAAAATTAGCACACAAAAT
>CBDAFQ010000135.1:0-6350 GCA_965195275.1 uncultured ANME-1 euryarchaeote
TCTCAAGCAGTTCATGTAACTCAATTACCGATTGTATCACCGCGGGAGCTCGTATATCACGAAGAATGTTCTTTGCGCTTGTTTCCTTGTCCAAACAAACCGCTATAAATATCGTTTCTTCACCGCCGAATTTACTCGCTACTCGCTCTTGCAAAACGGAAGCAGACACCTCTATGTTAGCATGAGAAAGCAGCACTATCGCAGCGTAACCTGAAATTGCGAATACTGCTATTATCAGCACTGCTATGATTAGCCATTTACCCTGCGGACCTTGGGGTGGAGACAAACTCTTTGACCCTTTTGCTATACCCTTCTTTCCTTGTAGTGCCATTTTGTCCTTGTATATAATGTATAACTGCCTTCTATTTGAGACGCAGATTTACACGGATTTACGCAGATTTATTTTAGTCTAACCATGTTGACTCTTATCATCTGTGTTAATCTGCGTTAATCTGTGTCTATAATAATATAATTTATTTTTCTCCATTTTTTATATCTTTGATTATAAATCGGAGAGGGGAGAGAGGAGAGCATGTGGGATTTTACACTCGCTTTCTTCGCATAATAAAGGTAAGAATAAGGGCGATTAAGACGAATAGACACTCAAACCCAGGGATAGAAGAACTGCTTGATGTTACTTCCACTTGGATCTGCTTATCAAAGGTATATACCTTATCATCGCCTAAGTCGCGGTCCCCAACGCACCGTATCTCCAGACCCAGAGGATATATCCTCTTCGCAGCGTCTTTATCCACATCAAATTCCAATATCGCGTCTCCGGTCTCGTTTACCTTCAAGTTACCGACATGATCACTCTTCACATCGAAATCAAAGGGCACGTTCGCTTCCCCTGTTACCCGAACGCTAACAGATTCTGCTTCCTCTGAACCCACATTCCGGACTCGTACATGCAGTATAGCGTAATCGCCAGCGCTTATGTTCCTGGGCTCGGTATAAGAAGAGACGATCTCAAATTCCGGCTTCGGCTTCACTAATATACCTATAGGTAGTGACCCTTCTATTCTAACATCCTCATATAGGTATCTTATCCCCAGCGGGATGCTATACTTCTTCGATTCTATATTCTCCGCAACATCAACATGGAACGTAACCGATTTTGAATTGCCTGCGTTCAACCGGCCTATGTACGCGCGGTCCGTTCCCGACCGAGAAGGCGTGAATTCTTCTGTTTCTCTGCAGAGCAAATTCACCTCTACATTCTTTGCTGCTGCCTCGCCACTGTTCTCGATATTGGCTGTTATTTTAACATCTGTATCTCCAGGTCTTATTTCTGTTGGATCTGTATCTACATGTCCAACATTTATTATCACATCCCCTTTTACATTGAAAGAAATTCCCAATTTCACTGGCTCACTAGGATATGCAGTACTCCCGAAATAAAAAAACTTATTCGTCCTGGATACATGCCCCTCTTGGGGATCAAAATAACATTCATCCCAGTAGCTGCTGATAGGCATGGGATAAACCCCATTTGGAGTTCCTTCTTTCACGTGAACAGTGATTTTTACATCTTTCGAGCACCAAGAATTCAGCATGTTTATTTGGACTACCGTGGGTCCAACGAGAGATACGTATGTGGTGTCTCCAAACACTAATCTGACATCTCTCGCATCTCTTGCGCCGTTGTTCTTCACAGTCAAAACAACTTCCTTTGTCTCGCCAGGATGAAACTCGGTTGGCTCCACGTCGGTTATAACAACAGAAGATAACGCACCACTAACAGGCATTACGACAGAAAAAGCGGATATGTAGAGGCATAGTGCAAGTACTACAACTACCTTTTTTAGCGCTACTGCGGTATCTCTTTGCGTCATGCGTTCTAATAGTAAAGAAGGCGATAATACATATAAATTTCGAGCAATTAATTGCAAACTGCAGACTGCAAATCGAAATTCTGAATCACCATCAATTGAACTTTAACTTTTGCATTTTTTAGGGTGCCCCCAGCCAGTCCCCTCCGTCCCCAATTACTATATGATTAATAATATGGAAGTCCCCGATGTAGTCCTCAGTTCCATAAACGGTTGCTCCACCGCCACCGCCACCACCTGCACTACTTGGCGGGTCTCTTGCAGCGAAGCCAAAATGTCCCTTCCCGGTCATGTACGTGTTAGTACACATGGAGAATGAAGAATTGTCCATTGCATAGCTTGTATCCGTGTCCAGATACTCTATGTTCGAGAAACTTTCACAAGCTACCGCGCCTATTTTGTAATTCTTACCGGTGTTCCCATAACTAAAGTTGCCTGACTTGGACTGAATATGGGCCCACTCCTTTGAAGAGAGCGTGGTAGTATTAGTATTCAGATCTACGCGCTGGCTACCTAAGTAATAGCCCTCTCCCTGCACTCTTCCGATTAAATAAAGACCGTCATTATCGAACTTTCTAGTTATATCTACAATACCATACCCACTCGTAGTAAACCAGTTGCAGGTCCCCGCCGAAGCAATGTTCGGCAGCACGAAAGCGGCAAACAATAATGCTAATACAAATATAGCAATTTTTTTTACGCCCTTCCCTTTTTTCGCTTTCATCTTTATCTTCACACCTATAATAATGATAATACTAATACGGTATATAAATTAAATTAAAATATAAATTAAATTAAATAAAAAAAAGCTCCTTATAGGAGCCACCGTTTGTACTCGTTAAGGCTCTTTTGTTAGTTAGTGCTCCCGACTCTAATCTTAGGGGAATAACTTGGATATTGTCTCGTCAGCAAGGCTTGGTGAAATCGTTTTTACATTATGATTACCGTTCAACGCGAAATCCACGAAATTCACGTTGCCCTCACTATCCAATTTCAAGATAATTACGCACTTCGTGTACTTGTTCCAGTATATCAACGTATTACCATGTGCAACGGGTACACCGATTACCCCTGCACTAGGCCCACCACTGCCAACGGCGTTTGTAGCCTTCGGCTTGGAACCAATTATCCATTCTCTATGCCTGGCATTGCCCACGTATTGGATTTTGCTGGTGTCTATCGGGCCTATATCATTTATCATGCCCTTGTACACCGCTTTAGTTATCAGCTTTGGCTGAGACCCTGCTGGCAATTTCGCTAATGATTGGCGTGCAAGCGCCTCAGGAATCTCTGTTATTCCATTGCCCCACCGGCGGAAACTCAGGACCTCTATGTATCCGGAGTCATTTAAGTGTATATCGATCAAATACTTTGTCCCCTTCTCCCAATACATAATCTCCATTGGAAGCCCCGCGAATTTGGTACCTTTTGTCCACTGACCATCCACCGGATTGCACACAAATTGGATCCTACCAACGTCTATCGGCTGTTCTATTTCAGCCGTGTACGCAGTTACGTTCATCGCTGCTACGGTCTGCACACCGCCTACTACTACACCTAATAAGAGCGCAATAGCAAACAAGACTATTACTTTCTGTTTCTCCATTTCTTTTCTTATCACCTCCTTTTCGTTTATTTAGAAAGGATCTTTTCCTCTTTATATATACCTACCGCTGCTATTTCCTTCTCTCTGTCTCTCAAAAAAGTAAAAAAAAGCCTCTGACAGAGGCTTTACGCTTCGCCTAGCAATCCCCATCATAGAATTCCGCGGGTAGTCCTGTAGGTCCAAATGGGCATTCTAACCAGCACGAATCATCTTTAGTACTGCATGGTGACTTATCCTTTTTCACTTTCATATGCTTTTCCATGCTGAAGTTACCAATGTAGTCCTCGGAGACTCGTATCATCGTTATGTGGGGATCTGTGTCGTCTTTAACTACCACTCCAACGTGACTTGCACCCCTTACAGTAGAAAGGATGTCCATCTTCGCAACACCACACCCGTGCACCCCTGTCTCTTTGTTATCATCGCAAAGATTATCTTTAGTATCTTTGTCGAGTGCATATGGCTCAACGCAGGACACATTACTCTCGATCGTCTTCTTAATGTAATCGACATCAGTATATTTTGCTCGCATTGCTGTATCAATCTGATAATTCTTTATGCACAGGTCTTCTTTCCACTTAATCGAAGATTCGTCATCGATCAAGGTCATGCTTCCACTCGTAATATGCACTGGCTTAAATGTCATCTCCGCGTCTTCACAGAAGTCTATCGATTGACTCACGTTTCGTTTGAATTTTCCACTTGGTGTTTTATACTTTTTCACAATCGTTACCGTTATCACTTGGTCTACTTCATACTCTCCACAGCCATGAATGTGCAGATTTGTCTCGAGATTATGTGCTGGATACCCTGGCCCTGGTACGGTACTTATATCTTTATCCACCATAACCAGACCCGTTCCCTCTACCATAGATTCTTGGTGGAAGTAGACCGCATTAATATCCTCCTCACCCGCCAATGCAATACCCGTACCTGCAAACAGAAGGGCCACTATTGCAATTGCCACTCCAATACTTATGTTTCCTTTTTTCATTTTATTTCGTTTTCACCTCCTCTTTTTTTATTTGTTATGTCTATTCTTCTATTTTAGTAGTTTAGATGTAGGGTTATATAAAGCTTTCGGTATAGGCTAATTAGTGCTATGCTCTATCACATTATGGGACAGAACCCTACAGTTCGAAATGAAGTATATTAGTTGAGATTGGTATCAAATTTAATTTTTTCCGCTCTCTATTGCGCCTGTTCAACGCGAGCAGGAATTGGGGCTAGAATTACGGGCACGCAGAGTTCCGCACCGCACCTTTTCATCGCCCCCTTTCTTCATCGCCTTTAAACTTACAAGTGCACCTTTACCACAGATAGCAGAAATGGCGAATTACAAAAGCAAAAGAGAAATGGATTTTCGTTTAGCTACCAATTATACACCTTACTCCCCCCTTCTCTTACCAAGACTTCTACTGCTTGCTTTAGTTATGGCATTAAGCGGCTACAATGGGCCTCTTTACGACTCTTGGGTATAACCGAAAACAAAAAACTATCGAAAAGCTTATATATCACCACAATGAAAGCTTATAATTGACGGTTATAAATAAATAGTAGCCGGATAAAAAAAATTAGGAGGTGGAAGAAGAAGAAAATGAAAAAAGGATTAACAATGCTTGTAGCAGCGATGGTTATCTTTGGGCTGATAGGTGTAATAGGTAGTGCAGCCGCGGCGACTAACGTCTGGGTCGAAAGCAACGTAAAAGGCGTAGGGTATTTGAACTCTGAGTATGAGGTTGATACTGAGTATGGGATCGCAAATGGAATAGAGATGCAAGAGCTCGAGGCAGGATCTGGTCTTGTCACAAAGCAGAAATGGACGCTGGAAGTGAATCCGGAAGGTACCAGCTATTTGTTGGGTTTACCGAATGTTTGCCTAGAGGGTTTAATAGAGGAGAAGGAGTTTGACGTCGAGTATTTCCCGATTACATACCAGAACCACAGTTATGACCAGAAATGGATGGAAAAGAAGTGCGTGAAGAACTACGAACTTGGTGCAGTGACAGACGCGAACTTCATACAATGTGAGAAATTGCAGAAGAAAGAATCGGTTGTGACGTACGGTAACGGTATTTATGAGATAGATCAGGAGTGGCCTATACATAACTCTGATGATGTTGTGCCGATAGAACTTTTCGCAGGAACTCCATCGCTAGTACAGACAGTATCGGCAGATGTACTCGGTATATCGCACATAGGCTTCTCAGCTAAAGATCCGAATGAGCATCGACATACAATTGCTTACGGTAGAGAAGAGACTATTGGACAGTTCAGTATAGAGAAGACAATTGAAATCAAGGCGGATTGTAATGTCGATCAAATTGGAGACTGGTTAGGCTGCCCATAAGCTAAGACAAGCTGCTAAGCTAAGCTAAATACGTTATACTCGTCGACGAGATGAAACAGAAGAAAACGCAAAAATATTTTTTTCTTTTTTTTATTATTTATCCTACCTTCTCAAGTCTCTGTTCTGTTGTAGAATTGTCAAATTTGCTGATGTTTTTGGATTTCTCGCTATAAATATGTTTCGTTGACCTCCCTCGACCCTTAGCTTACCTTACCGCGAAGATCGAAAAAGGTCATTATCTGAAAGCAGAACTTTACTGTCGCTTCTATCAGCTCATTGGACAACAGAAGGTATTTCAAAGCATTGCATTGTCGCCGAAAGTCATGTATTACGAAAGCTATATATGTATATGCCATCACTAAAGTTATAGTATAAGAGATGTATAAACAAGAAAGGAGGTGAAAGAAGAAGAAAATGAAAAAAGGATTAACAATGCTTGTAGCAGCGATGGTTATCACTGGGCTGATATGTGTAATAGGAAGTGCAGCCGCGGCGACTAACATCTGGGTCGAAAGCAACGTAAAAGGGGTAGGGCATTTGACCTCGGAGTATGAGGTTGATA
>CBDAFQ010000136.1:0-3635 GCA_965195275.1 uncultured ANME-1 euryarchaeote
GCTATAGTCGGGGGAAATAGCCAATTTTGGTTGCGGAGTTTTTTTTTATGAACAAATGTACATGATCCTCATTCATTGTCATATCAATAATCTCAATATCGAGCTCTTTACAAGTTTCACGAATGATTTCTTCCGCCGCTCCCGCTACTCCCCCTCCAATACCTTCCCGCGATACTTCGCTGAAAAAAAACGTTCTGGTGCTTTTCCACCTAAAAATACGGGGTATGATCGCTCTATTTGCAAAATGATGAAAAATACGAATTTTATCCCGGTAAAGTTTTCAAACGGAGCTTGGAGCATCGAGATCAAATACAACATTCAATTCGTAATTGGGAATTCGTAATTATTTAAAGAAAAAAGCAAAAAAGTCGGGTAAAAATGGTAATCACCACAACCAAATAAACACATTTAATGTACTACACACCCAATATGTATACAAGATATGGGCTGGGACAGCTATTGGGGATATTACAAACCCGCGAAACCGAAAGAAGTAAAAGAAGGCATAAAGGCAAAGAGCAAACGAGGCGCGATTGGTGAGACATGGTGGTCAAAACGATGGATTGCCGTGCTCGAATCATTTGATATGGGTGCAAGGCTAACCCGAGGACGCTCTTATGCACGTAAGGGCCAGGTAGTCTCAATTGACATCCAGAAAGGCATAGTTACCGCTAAGGTTCAAGGCAGGCGATCAAAACCATACAGCGTCAGAATACACTTGAATCCGATTTCCGAACCCAACTGGGAGAAAGTAACAGAAGTAATGGCATCGAAGGCGATATTTGCAGCTAATTTGCTCTCGGGCGAGATGCCACACGATATAGAGCGTGCATTTAGCGAAGCTGGGCTCGCTCTGTTTCCGAGCTCGAAGAACGAGCTTGCGACTAATTGCTCGTGTCCCGATTGGGCAAATCCATGTAAACATATCGCCGCGGTTTATTACCTCCTGGCAGAGCGGTTCGATGAAGATCCGTTTCTTATTTTTAAACTCCGTGGTCGAACAAAGTCGGAGATTATAGGTGCACTTCGTGATACACGTGCTTCAAGTGCACAAAGCGAAGCGAAAACATCTGCTCCCTATACTAGCGAGAGAGTCATACCCCTTGCAGAATGCATGGACTCTTTCTGGCATGCGGGCGATGCGTTAGATTCCTTTTCCGTCAACCCCAATCGGCCTGAAGTAGAGAATGCAATTCTCAAACGGTTGGGTGATGCCCCTTTCGCAATTGGTAAAACTAATCTTGTATCATTGTTGGCAAAGGCATACGAAGTTGCAAGTGGCGCAGCATTGCAAAAGGCAGTTGGTGAACCGGAAGAAGATGCAGAAACCAAGAACGCAACTAAATAAAAAGACATGGAACTACTAACAGTAATATTAATCCTGCTATTGACAGGAATCGGAGTGGGATTCGCAGAAGGTCTACTCGGTGTTGGTGGATGCTTCATCATGGTTCCCGTGACTTTCTTTATATTCACAGAGCTGGGTTATTCACCAGATGTAGCAATAATACTTGCTTTTGGCTCTAATCTTCTTGTTGTGTTCCCAACGGCAATTAGCGGGGCATGGGCACACACGAAAAAAGGAGCGGTATGGTGGAAAGCCGGGATTGTGTTAGGCGTATGTGGCTCAGTGGGAGCACTTATAGGCTCTACAATCGCTTCGCAACTGCTCAACGAAGCGATATTGAAGCCAGTATTTGGGGTCGTAATAGGTCTTGGTGCGGCGAGTATGTTGATATTGAAGCCACAAAAGATAGAAGAAGACCCGAAAGATAGTCCTTTGCTCTGGGCTGCCTGCGGTCTTCCTATCGGCATTATCAGTGGAATGATAGGTATTGGTGGCGGGATTATTACGGTTCCTGTGCTCGCAATAGGTTTAAAATACAAAATGCATCGCGCAGTTGGAACTTCACTTTCAATGATGATATTCACAAGCTTTGCGGGTTCCATAGGCTATATGATAAATGGGTTTTCCGTTCTCGATCTCCCGCCTTTTTCCATTGGGTATGTCAATCTGCTTGTATGGGCGTGTCTGGCTATCTCCAGCATTCCTGTTGCCATAATAGGTGCGAGAATAGCTCATAGGCTACCGGCAAAACAACTACGATACATCTTCATCGCTGTGATGTTTTATGTGGCATTAAAGGTGATTGGCGTATTCGATTGGTTGGGATTGACGATATAAATCGGGTATCAGCTAAAAAATCCACCGATTTTTGTGCTGACAATGCAAAATGCAAAATGCAAAAGTCAACGAATCAAAGCAGCCTTAACCGCATTTTCCATCACTTCTACCGGTGGATCCTCTTTCGTCCATAATTTGAACGATGCCGCTCCTTGATATACTAACATCTTCACTCCATCTACTATCTTCTTTACACCCGCACGCTTCGCTTCCTTCAACAACTTCGTCTCTATTGGATTATACACTATGTCGAACACTACAAGGTCCGGATGCATTAGATCTGCGGTTATCAAAGTAGCATCTTCATTTGGATGCATACCCACAGAAGTTGCATTTATCAAAATATCAGAATCACAAATCTGATTTTTAAGCTCTGCACCCAGGCTAATAGAATTCGCATTACGGAGATTAGAAGCCAATTGCGCGGATCTACCTTCGGTCCTGTTCGCCAATGTCACCATCGCACCACTTGCATCGAGATAAAATGAGATAGCCCTTGCTGCTCCACCTGCACCAAGAATCAACACGTTCTTACCTCTTATTTCACCCACTGTCTCTTCTAATACCATAAGCGCGCCTATCCCATCAGTGTTGTAGCCAGTAGGAGTACTGCTAAAGTCAATGGTATTGAGAGCGCCTATTTTCTTCGCTACTTCTTCTGTTTCCACAAAGGAAAGTGCTTTTTCCTTCAGCGGTATAGTAACGTTAAGACCAGAGATGCCGAGACTTTTCGCGCCTCTTATTGCATCGCCAAGTTTTTCTAGGGGAACACGGAATGCGAGATAGACTGCATCCAGTCCGAGTTTCTTAAATGCGGCATTATGCATAACCGGGGAAAGGCTGTGTGCGATCGGGTCGCCGATAATACCGTATATCTTTTTCATTCTACATATCTAAAGTATAACTTCTACCTATAAATTTAATTTAGGATGCAGATTTACAGTGATTTGATTTCTTCTGCGTTAATTAGCGTTAATCTGTGTCAATGTTTAATTTTAGTCGGATAATATTTATGCTTTCTTGTTTTGTTAAGTCAATAATTTATACAACTACGTAATTGCAAAATGCAAATGTAAAAATACAAAATATACGATTTGGATGGCGAAGAACCCTCTTTACTTTGAAATATCCATTTTTACTATTTATTGAACTGTGACTTTTGCACTTTTCATTTTGCCGATACACAAATACCTATTTCATCGTACCACGCCGCACAATGGAAATTAACAGCCAAATACCTATTCCCAGTGCTATAAAAAAGAAGACTACATCAACCTCTATCCCCCTCACGTGATAAGGTATCGTAGACATAGAAATAAGAGCAGAAGCGACCAGGAAAGCAGCCATAATAAGTGCAAATGATAGTCGATCGGCAATCTTTTCGAGAGTATCAATCAAAGGTTCAAGACCAAAGATCTCAAACTTAACCTTTCCCTCACCTCGTTTCACC
>CBDAFQ010000137.1:0-9272 GCA_965195275.1 uncultured ANME-1 euryarchaeote
ACCTTATCACCAGCGTTGGTAGCATCCTTACGGGTTATCCAGTTAAAGTTCTTACCGTAAAGGTCTATACGAGTTCTCATATCGCTTGGCACTTCCTCCAGTTTTACTTGCAGGATCCCAGAACTGTTTACGTGGAATTTATAGGTGTCCCCATCTTTCGCCGGGAAGATATAGCCTCTAACCGTTTGGTTAAACGTTATCTCTGTCGCATCGCCCAGTACAGTATTTGGTTCTTTTGTATCTACCACGGGCTCAAAGAGCACTTTAAATGCATATTCGACGTTGTGTGCGAGTCCATCAAGATCACCAATACCTATATAGTACCAGCCGGGATTGGTGATGTCTATTTCAAGGGTTACCTTATCACCAGCGTTGGTAGCATCCTTACGGGTTATCCAGTTAAAGTTCTTACCGTAAAGGTCTATACGAGTTCTCATATCGCTTGGCACTTCCTCCAGTTTTACTTGCAGGATCCCAGAACTGTTTACGTGGAATTTGTAGTTGTCCCCATCTTTCGCCGGGAAGATATAGCCTCTAACCGTTTGGTTAAACGTTATCTCTGTCGCATCGCCCAGTACATTGTTTGGTTCTTTTGTATCTACCACGGGCTCAAAGAGCACTTTAAATGCATATTCGACGTTGTGTGCGAGTCCATCAAGATCACTAATACCTATATAGTACCAGCCGGGATTGGCGATGTCTATTTCAAGTGTTACATTATCACCAGCGTTGGTAGCATCCTCACGGGTTATCCAGTTAAAGCTCTTACCGTCAAGGTCTATACGAGTCCTCATATCGCTTGGCACTTCCTCAAGTTTTACTTGCATGATCCCAGGACTGTTCAGATAGAATTTGTAGCAATCCCCATCCCCCGCGGGGTATATGTCGCCTATAACTGTTTGGTTAAACGGTATCTCTGTTGCATCACCTAGTGCATCGTTTGGCTCATGGGAATCCTGTCCATATACGCTACTCGTGATAGCAATCATAGCAATCAAAACAATCAACACATGTGCTATCTTTCTCATTTTTCCATATCACCTCCTAATTTATTTTAGGGAAAACATCCCTATTAATTACATACTGTATATAATCACAGTATGAAAACAACTAACTTATCTGTTAAATGCAGATAGTTAAAATCGTTGTTGCCATTTCACTATACCTTATTTTTGGATCGTCTCGATTTTGCGAAATTGCAAAAGATATATATTCTCCACAAACTTTGTTATCTTAGGTGATTTGATTGATTGGTATAGCCTCCTACGGGGTGTATGTGCCCAGATATAGGATAAAAGTAGAGGAAATAGCGAAGCAATGGAATGAAGATCCAGCGAGTATAAAGTCAGGGCTGCTTGTGGAAGAGAAATCCGTGCCCGACCTGGACGAAGATACTGCAACAATAGCAGTAGAATCAGCTCGTGCCGCTATCCTTCGGGCAAACATTGACCCAAAGGCAATAGGAGCTATTTATGTGGGTTCCGAGAGCCATCCTTATGCCGTAAAACCCACCGCTACCATAGTAGCCGCGGCGATTGATGCATCTCATTCTATTACCGCAGCGGACTTCGAGTTCGCTTGTAAAGCAGGGACCGCAGCCATACAGGCTTGCATGGGTTTCGTTTCTCTAAACAAAGTAAAATATGGGCTTGCTATAGGGGCAGACGTTTCACAATCAAGCCCGGGAGATGCATTAGAATACTCTGCAGGCGCAGGAGGTGCCGCTTTTATCATCGGGCAAAATCAGATAGTCGCAGAGATAGAGGAATACGCTTCCTTCACTTCGGATACACCCGACTTCTGGCGACGAGACCTGCAGAAATACCCTTCACACAGTGGACGCTTCACCGGCGAACCCGCTTATTTCCGGCATACTATCTCCGCTTCGGAAGCGTTAATGGAAAAAACGGGGCTTCGGCCGACGGATTTTGACTTTGTCATTTTCCATCAGCCCAACGGCAAATTCCCGCTCAAGGCTGCAAAGACCCTTGGATTCACTTCAGCACAACTCAAACCCGGCCTGATGGTATTGCATTTTGGAAATACCTATTCAGGCGCGTCCCTTATAGGTCTCGCATCCGTGCTTGATAAGGCATCGGAGTCACAACGAATTTTGATGACCTCTTTTGGCTCAGGTGCGGGTTCAGACGCATTTTCATTTCGTGTTACAGACCTTATAGAGAGTGTAAGAGAAAAAGCACCAAAGGTTGAAGATTTCCTTAGCTCAAAGAAATATTTGGATTACGCCGCTTATGCAAAACATCAAGGTAAAATAAGGATGTAGTGGATACTGATAAAATGAGAGAAGTAGCGATAATAGGTGCAGGCAGTACTAAATTCGGAGAACTATGGGAGAAGTCCTTCCGTGACATCTCTGTAGAAGCAGGGTTAAGGGCGATAGAAGATGCAGGGATAAGCGGAGAGGAGATAGATGCACTATATGGCGGGAACATGTCGGCAGGTAGATTTATAGAGCAGGAGCATATTGGCGCGATGATAGCTGATTACGCAGGGTTAACCGGGTTGCACATTCCCGCAACGCGAGTAGAAGCTGCTTGCGCTTCCGGTGCTCTCGCATTACACTTAGCTGTTCTTTCCGTGGCTTCCGGTTGGTATGACTTTGTAATAGCAGCGGGAGTGGAGAAAATGACCGATGTTGACTCAGACATAGCAGATGATTTGCTTGTTTCTTCTGTGGATAGAGAATGGGAAGCGATTTGCGGTGCCACTCTTCCTTCCTTGTTCGCACAAATGGCGCGTGCGCATATGGAGCGATATCATACTACGAGCGAGCAAATGGCAAAGGTAGCCGCGAAAAATCATGCCAACGCCGTTCACAACCCCTATGCACAATTTAGACGGGCGATCTCAGCGGAGGCCGTGCTTAATTCACCCCTTGTTGCTGATCCCCTCCACATGCTGGATTGTTCAAGCATCGCGGATGGTGCGGCTGCAGTCGTTTTATGTGCCGCGGAGAAGGCGAAGGAGTATACTGATTCACCGGTATATGTGAAAGCATCTGCACAAGCGAGTGATACCATCTCGCTTCATGATAGACGCGACCTAACCGCGATGGATGCAACGATTTTCGCATCGAAGAAAGCTTACCGGACCGCATCTTTAGATCCTTCGCAGATAGATGTTGCTGAGGTGCACGATTCATATACCATAGCGGAGATAATAGCTATCGAAGATTTAGGGTTTTTTAATAAAGGTGAAGGCGGAATTGCTACAGGAGAAGGACAGACAGAAATCGGCGGTCGTATTCCTATAAACCCTTCTGGTGGGTTAAAAGCATGCGGGCATCCTCTTGGTGCAACGGGCATAAGGCAGGCGGTAGAAATAACACAGCAACTCAAGGGAGAAGCAGGTAAAAGGCAGGTACCCAACGCTGAAGTTGGACTGACACATAACATTGGCGGGACTGGAGGAACCGCAATTGTCCACATATTCACTTCTTAGGATGTGCATAGGACATATCCATAATTGTCTTGTTTGCGTATAGGTATCGAAACTTTTAATTAGTCCCATTACAATTCTTAGGTAGGATAGAAATAAAAGATGGAAAACTTGTTTGAGGACTTGATAACAGAAGGGGGGGTATTTGCAAATAAGGAAGTACTTCGCTCTACGTATATTCCTGAAAATTTACCGCATCGGAATGAGCAAATAGGAGGGTTGGCTAGAATACTCTCCGCCGCATTAAAAGGTGAGACACCATCTAATATTGTGATCTACGGTAAGACCGGGACGGGAAAGACGGCAACGATGAAATTCGTGAGCAAAGAATTAGAGGAGATGGCACTGAGGATGGGATCTAATTGCACCATAATATACATAAACAGTGAGATATTTGATACTCAGTATCGAGTTTTTACCTATTTAGCACGGGTATTCAATAAACGTGTTCCGATGATCGGTTGGCCAACAGATATGGTGTATTCCGAGCTTAAGAAAGGTATGGATGCAGAAGATAGGTGCGTAATTGTGACATTAGATGAAGTGGACAAGTTAGCAATCAAAGGGGACGAAGCATTATATAACCTATCAAGAATAAACAGCGAGTTAAATAATGCACGGGTATGTGTAATAGGCATTTCAAATGACCTGACCTTCACTGAACTACTGGATCCGAGGGTAAAGTCGTCATTAGGAGAGGAGGAGATAATATTTCCACCTTACAATGCCGACCAGTTAAAGGATATTCTGAAAGAGAGAGCGGAGGTGGCGTTCATTGATTCCGTGCTTGAAGATTCTGTGATACCGCTATGCGCTGCTTTCGCAGCTCAGGAGCATGGCGATGCAAGGCGCGCTCTTGATCTGTTACGAGTATCCGGTGAAATTGCTGAAAGTTCGGGATCCAAAAAGGTCTGCGAGGAGCATGTGAGACTTGCAAGTGAAAAGCTAGAGACTAATAGGGTGGGAGAAGTGATAAAAACGCTACCTCTGCAGTCAAAAATATTGTTGGACAGCGTGCTAGTGCTAAACAGAGAGAAGAATAAAAGGCGCTTCTCCAGCGGCGAAGTTTATAACACGTATCGGCGATTGTGTAACCATCTGGGCATGGAAGCGTTAACGCAGCGGCGTGTTACCGATTTGGTCTCGGAATTGGACATTTTGGGATTGTTAAATGCAGTAATTGTAAGCAAAGGGAGATATGGACGAACTAAGGAGATTTCACTGAGTGTGCCCGAAGAGTGTGTGCAACCCGTCTTACTTGAAGACTATAAACTTAAAGCACTATCTGATATTAAAGTAAGAACGCAGATAACATTGTAAGGGGAATGAAAGATGAGCGAGAAGGAAAAAAAAGAGATGACAAAAGGCCTCAAATTTGAGGTGCCGGAAGAGTTGTTAAAGAAGTCATTAGAGGCTTTAGATTTGGCGAGGGCTACGGGTAACGTGAAGAAGGGGACAAATGAAACCACGAAAATTATAGAACGGGGTATGGCTCGGTTAGTGCTGATCAGTGAGGATGTTTCTCCTGAGGAAGTAGTAATGCATCTTCCACCGCTGTGCGAAGAAAAAAACATACCCTACTTGTATGTGAAGAACCAGAAAGATTTAGGTGCTGCTTGTGGTATAAACAAGGGTTGTGCCTCAGCGGTCATCCTTGACCCCGGTAAAGCAGAAGAAGCAGTTGTGGGCGTTATAGCAGAACTAGAAAAGGTAAAAGCGTAACTAACGGAAGTGGAAATGTAGGAAATGAGTGAAGAGAGAGGGGTACCTGCTGAGGTAATAGAGGTGGTGGGTAGAACGGGCATGCATGGTGAATCAACGCAGATAAAATGCAAGGTACTTGATGGGGAGAATAAAGGAAGAATCCTCACGAGGAATTGCATTGGCCCACTAAGAGTGGGTGATTATATTATGCTACTGGAGACCGCGAGAGAAGTAAGGAAATTAGTGAGAAAGTGAAGGGCTATGGAGAAGAAATGTTCTTTCTGTGACTTGCCAATAGAGCTAGGGAGAGGGATGATGTATGTAAAGCGTGATGGAACGGTCTTTTATTTCTGTAGCTCTAAGTGCGAACGCAACATGATAAAGCTGAGGCGGAAAAGAAGAAAAGTGCGATGGGCTGCGAAAGCTAAAGAGGTATGAAGAGTGATTTTTTTTTGACCTTGCTGTTTGTTCAGAAAAGAAAGTCAAAGCACTCAGGACAGAATCTCAATTAGCAGAATGGATTCCGTCCCCACCTAATTTTTTATTTTAAAAAACTCTTTGAGTTTTTTTTAGCGGCTTCTTAGTACCTTTACGAGTCTTACAGAAAAATGTGATCTTACTCTCTAAGCTATCAAATATATAGAGTTCGTTTTTCTTGAATCCCGAACAACTCTTGACAATTTCTTCAAGTAACAAGTTAAAATCAAGGGATCCTAACGGAGTTTGTGTGCCACAAAACTTTTTCAGAATGTTTCATATCGAAAATTGTATATTCAGGAAACTAATTTGTGATAAATCTTATCTCCTTTTTCCTTTTCCCTCAGAAATTCAATTGATTTCTTCGCGCCCATCTAAACGTATATTAACCGGTAAATACAAGAAAGCATAATATCCAGCTAAAATTAATTATTGACACAGATTAACACTGATTAACGCAGAAAAAATTAAATCCGTGTAAATCTGCGTCCTAAATTAAATAGGTAGAAGTTATACTTTATATACAATTAAAAGGATAACCGCTCTTGGAGTCATAATTTCTAATATCTGTTTTTTAGATCAATCGAAAGCGGTTTCTCTTTCAATGCACTCACTTTTAGGATGGAAAAGCCGATGATATTCCCTTAATTTTTACTTCTTTTCCCATAATCTATCACCTCTTTTTATCGTATCCGTGAATCTCGATGTAGCTTCTTCCTCAGCTCATATAACTTATTTAATGCTTCTAGTGGCGAAATCTTCTCCAGATTTATCGCTCGCAACTCTTCCACCACCGGATGCGTTTGAACCACATACTCCTTCTTCACCTCTACCTTCTTTACTCCCCTTTCGCCCTCATCTTTTCTTTCGCGCTCATTTTCTACCTCGCGTTCCATCCGGATCAACATACTTTTTGCGGATTCTATCACTTCTTCAGGCAACCCCGCTAATTTAGCAACTTGAATACCATAACTCTTAGTGCCTCGCCCTTCTACAACTTTGCGTACAAAAAATATCTCGTCTGCGACTTCTTTTATTGAAACGTTGAAGCATTTTGTGCTATCGAGCGAATCGGCAAGCTCTGTCAGCTCGTAGAAATGTGTTGCAAAAAGTGTTTTCGCTTTTATTCGCTCATGTACATATTCCGCAACGGACCATGCTATACTGACGCCGTCCAGCGTGCTCGTGCCCCGACCGATCTCATCGAGAATTATCAGGCTGCGTTCTGTCGCATTATTCAATATGTTTGCTGTTTCACTCATCTCGACCATAAAAGAGCTCTGCCCCATCGAGAGATCGTCATAAGCGCCCACCCTTGTGAATATCCGGTCCACAACACCCACTCGTGCCTCTTTTGCGGGCACGAAAGAGCCGAGCTGTGCCATGAGCGTGATTAAAGCGGTTTGACGCATAAACGTGCTTTTACCGCTCATGTTCGGGCCCGTAATAATCATCAACCGGTTATTTTTGTCCAGTTGAATGTTATTAGGCACAAATCCGTCTCTTACTCCCTTCTCCACCACCGGATGCCGCCCGTCCACTATAACAATCTCATCGCTTTCATCCACTACCGGACAGCAATATCCATTTCCCGCTGCGACCTCTGCGAAAGCCAGAAGCATATCCAATTCAGCAATAGAATTCGCAGCTTCCTGAATCTCCTTACCCTGCTTTGCCACTTCCTTTCTTATTCGCTCGAATAACTCATATTCCAATTCCTTTATCCGTTCCTCAGCACTTAACGCTTTCGCCTCGTAAACCTTCAATTCTTCTGTTATATACCGCTCTGCCTCGGTTAGCGTCTGCTTTCTTATATATGTGGTGGGCACTTTCGCGATCCACGATTTCCTAACTTCTATGTAATATCCAAAAACCTTGTTATAACCCACCTTAAGCGATTTTATCCCGGTATTGGCTTTTTCATGCTCTTCAAATTCCGCTAACCATCGCCTTCCCGCGTGTTTTATCGTTCTTAACTCGTCCAATTCAGTATTAAATGTCTCTTTTATCAGTCCGCCTTCTTTTACCGTTATCGGCGGCTCTTCTATTATGGCACGTTCTACCAAAGCCACAACTTTAGAGAAGGTACTTGACTTTAACGCTCGCAGCACATCTTTTATCTTCTTCGCACGGCTATTCTTTAACGTCTCTCTCAATACTTCTATTTGCATTAAGGACCGTTTTAGTGCGATTAAGTCACGTGCATTCGCATTACCATAGGACACTCTACTTATTATCCGCTCCATATCAGAAATCTCCTTGAAGACAGTTTTTAACGATTCCCGCAATAGGATATCCCCATAGAACGCGTTTACAACCTCTTCTCTACTTCTTATCTCGCCAAGGTCGATAAGAGGGAACTGTAAATTCTTTTTCAATAGTCTTGAGCCCATACCTGTAAGTGTTTTGTCTAGCACACTAACAAGCGTACCACGCGGTGTACCGTCCCGAATATTATTAAATATTTCCAGGTTTCGTACTGTAACACTGTCTAATACCATGTAATCTGAGATAAAGAATGTCTTAGGCGATTTTATATGTGCGAGTATGCGCTTTTGCGTATCCCGTAGATAAGAGGTCACAGCACCTGCAGCCGTTATGCCCACTCTCAGATCACTACAGCCAAAACCGTCAAGCGAGATCACACCAAAATGGTTTATCAGTGTCGTATACGCGTTTTTATAATCGAAATAGTAATCGTCATAGCGTGATATGGTGCATGTATCAAGTTCAAGTTCGAGCTCAAGCGAATCGGGCAGTATTATCTCCGCCGGCTTCACTCGCTCTAACTCATTTAACAATGAAGATTCGTCTTCTAATTCGGTCAATGAAAATTCACCGGTTGAAACGTCAACAATTGCAATGCCCACCTTACCGCCCAGTAAATTAACACACATTAGATAATTGCTGTGCCGCTCTTCCAGAAAGGCATCTTCAATTATCGTACCCGGGGTAATGAGCCGCACCACTTCCCGCTTCTCTATTTTTTTACTCGCTTTATCTTCTACCTGCTCGCATATGGCCACTTTATAGCCCTTCATTATCAACTGTTTTATGTATGGCGTTACAGCATGGTACGGCACGCCGGCCATCGGGATTTTCCTTGTCGCGCCTTTGCCCCTGCCTGTTGCGGTTAAAGCGATGTTGAGTTCTTTAGATGCTACCTTTGCATCTTCACCAAAGGTCTCATAAAAGTCGCCGACACGAAAGAATATAATAGCATCGCTGTATTTCTCCTTTATCTGGTAATACTGCTCCATCATGGGTGTTCTCTCGGCCATTTCACTAACTAATATACGTTTAACTGTTAACAAGTTAAAATAGAGAGAGGAACAAAACAAAACAAAATAAATTATTGACACAGATTAACACTGATTAACACAGAAAAAAATTGGATCCGTGTAAATCCGTGTAAATCTGCGTCCTAAATTAAATATGTAGAAGTTATACATTATATAGAACGAAAAAGAGAAAAGGGCCCGTGGCATAGCCAGGATAAAGCACCGGCCTTCTAAGCCGGGGATCGCGGGTTCGAATCCCGCCGGGTCCGTCCGTTTATATTTTCACGCGTGGGTTCAGAAATAATAAAAAGGGTATCAGACCAGCAGCTCCAGATAATCGCGGTATTCCTC
>CBDAFQ010000138.1:0-4760 GCA_965195275.1 uncultured ANME-1 euryarchaeote
CGAGTAGAAGCAGCATTTTACGAATATAATAAAGCTCGAAATGCTTTAACGGAATACATAACTACAGACCGCAATATAATATCACCGATTTTTCATGCTCTTAATCATTTTGAGACACTTTTTGCGCAATTACATCAGGCATATTTATTATTAAAAAGCGCAACAGAACTTAAATTATTTAAGAAAGACGATAACTCTGAATTAGAGAGAGTTAATAAAATTTATAATGTCTCTAAGCACATGTATGAAAGAATTGAAAAAGGGAAACTCCCAGAGAAAGGAACATGTGCTATCTGGATAACTAATAATGGTATCGAAAGCACTGATGCTGCGATTACATTTGTTGAATTAAAGGACATTCTTATCGTGCTTTCTAAGCTTGCAAACAAAATATCTAATCTCACGCCATAACCCTCCGCTACACTTCAAAAGTCATATACTCTGAGGTTTACCGCCTCTCGCTCGACCGCTTCGATGACATACTCCCCTGGGAGCGAAGAATGTCATAAGTTATACTTTATGTACTAGAACAACTGTCGGGCGGAATGAAACGACGATTGATACTTGCAAGAGCTCTTATCAACATGCCACGGCTGCTGATTCTCGATGAGCCGACCATTGGACTTGACCCGCAAGCAAGACATCTTTTTGCGCTTGGATTTGGAGTTGGTAGATTTATAGATGTTATCAAAGGCATGTCCTATCCTAAATTTATTGCTCCTGCCCGGATTTCCATTTTGATTATGAATTCAGCTTTTTTTTTTGAACACCAATGTTCCCCTTCAGTGGCACCTTTTTCCCGCTATCGCTTCTACCAGAGCCGATACAGTATTTTGCCCTGACTGTACTGCCGCTAACACACGTTGTAAGTATTGTACGCGCGTTAACGCATGCAAACTTCAGTGGAGTTCTACTGGTGAGTTTTGCATGGATTGTTCTTGTTTCTCTGGTGTTGTTTGTGCAGTCGGTGAATCTGATGAAGAGGAGACTAATTGTTTAATGTCTCAAGCATGCAAATCCTTTTATACCTGTACGGAGTTTATAATTGTAATTTATACAACTACACAAAGGAGACTCTCATGCACAGTAGCGATAAGACGGAAGGAATGACTCCAAATGCCCTCATAAACGAAAAAAGCCCCTACCTGCTCCAGCATGCCTACAATCCGGTCAACTGGTGCCCCTGGGGAAAAGAGGCGTTTACACGAGCCAAGGAAGAGCATAAACCTATCTTCCTCAGTATTGGCTATTCCACGTGCCATTGGTGTCACGTAATGGCACGCGAGTCTTTTGAGAACGTGCGAACAGCCGAGCTTCTCAATGAAAATTTTGTATGCATAAAAGTAGACCGAGAAGAGCGCCCGGACCTGGATGCAATCTACATGAAGGCGGTGCAGATGATGGCGGGCACCGGAGGCTGGCCCTTGTCCGTATTCCTTACGCCAGACCTGAAGCCGTTCTACGGTGGAACATATTTCCCACCTGAATCCGGGCATGGCTTACCAGCATTCAACGACGTCCTGCGGACTATTATGAACTTATGGCATGATAAGCGAGAGCAGATTGCGCAAAATTCCGAACATATTACACAGCTCTTGCGCAACTCATACCTGTACAAACCTCCAAGTGAGGCAATCTCACCCGACCTCATTGATGATGCTTTTGAACAACTCGTCCTCCGGTTCGATTCCGACTACGGCGGATTTGGTGCCGATGTTGCTGCTTGGTCAGCAAAGAACCCGAAGTTTCCATTGCCCAGCCATCTCTCGTTCTTGCTCCGATATTACCACAGGACGCAGGAACAATACGCATTAAAAATGGTGACTAAGACCCTTTACGCGATGGCACGTGGAGGCATTTATGACCAACTGGGTGGTGGTTTTCATCGCTATTCTACCAATAGGTACTGGCTGGTTCCTCATTTCGAGAAGATGCTATACGATAACGCACTCTTAGTCAGGGTTTATCTTTGGGCATATCAGGTTACAGGTAATACATTCTTTGCTCAGATTGCAACCGAGACGCTGGATTGGGTGCTGCGAGAGATGACCGATTCCAGCGGCGGGTTCTACTCTGCGATAGATGCGGATAGCGAAGACATCGAGGGCGCGTTCTATGTATGGTCACCAAGTGAGATATTATCGGTTCTTGGTGAAGAGCATGGCAAAGTCTTCTGCCGCTATTATGGAGTAACAGAGCAAGGTAACTTTGAAGACGGCAAAAGTGTACTTCATGTAGCTAATGACGACGTCAACAAAGATACTGCCGATTTCATCAACAGGAGCAAGCATAAGCTACTTGAAGCGCGTAACCGAAGGATACGACCAAAAACAGACGATAAGATTATCACCGGCTGGAATAGTCTGATGATCTCCGCATTCGCCTTAGGCTACCAGGTATTGCGTGAGAGACACTTTCTTGACGCGGCAACTTCGGCAACTCAATTCATACTCAATAATCTCAGTAAAGAATGGCAATTATTTAGACGCTACCGAGCCGGCGAAGCTGCGATTCACGGCACATTGGACGATTACGCCTTTCTCATCACGGCATTGCTCGACTTATACGAAGCCAGCTTCGATCCGAAATGGCTGCGTGAAGCGTTCCAACGGAATGATCGTGTGGTTGAGCTGTTCTGGGATAAAGCGAATGCTGGATTCTTCTTCAATCGCTATGGCGAAACAGAGCTCCCGGCAGCTATAAAGGAAGTATACGACGGACCTATTCCTTCTAGCAATTCGATTGCTGCACAGAACCTGCTTCGGATTGCAGCACTGACCGACAACGAGGAACTGCGAATACTGGCTAAAAATATTTTTCGGACTTTCGGTGCGCAACTAGAGCAGAGCCCGTTAGAGCACACGCAGATGCTTTGTGCACTTGATTTCTATCTCAGCAGCCCTATGCAAGTTGTAATAGCAAGTCAAAAGATAGAAGAGGCACAGGCATTTACAGTAGAAATCAGCCGTCATTTTTTGCCCAATAAAGTTATTGCTTTCACATCATCTATAGACGATGAACTTTCAGGTCGGATACCACTGATTATGGATAAGGTAGCTGTTCAGGGCAAGCCAACCGTGTATATCTGCGAAAACTATGCATGTAAAGCACCTATTACCGATCTGGACGATTTGAGGCATGTGCTATCTAAGCGGGTCATTTGAGATTAGAAACACCACAGGGGCATATTTCTCACCTTATCCATCAAATGGCTTACTCCCTTCAATGACCTCCTACGGACTATCGCATTAGTCAAATTTAAATTTGGGGTATTTAAACATTTTCCAAAGACGATTCCGGAGGCAGGTGAAATGTAGGTTTGCCGAAGCGTGGCCGTAAAGTCGCTATTGTGTGTCGTTTATATTATAGTGTACTATTAAGCCGTAAGTTTGCGTAAAATTACTCAATGTTGCAACAACTGCTCTAGGGAATCTACGATTCCCTCAACATCGAAGCCGCTTGACATAAGTAAGTCATCAATGGTGCCTTGCTGAGAGGCTTCTTCCACGGTTTCGAGGAAACACCACACTCTCTTGTAGATTGAATCATCCTGTCGTGACGCAAATTCGGCATTCAGGGACTCCTTAACCCCAGATGCAGAAGTACCCAATTTCATCTCTAGTTCATGAAGTCGAACTTTATGGCGATTATACAACTCCACCTCAAAATGATTCCTAGATGTTCTTAGTGTTTCAATCTTATTCTTTTGCTCAGCGAAAGCTTGCATACCACTGAGTATTGCAAACACATTTGTCCGAATTTGGAGTCTCGCTGAGACTTGGAAAGGTAAGGGTGGGAGACAACTCAATACACCACCTGGAAGTTCATGTGGTACGAGTGCCTCCCAGTTTCTAAGGTGGCCCTCTTCTAATTGTGAAATCGTGTCCGAACTGATCTGGTATCCACCTTCAAGGAAGCGCGAGCCCTTGTAAATTGGCACCAGACAGAAAAAATCTACAACGTCCTTTACTTTGACAAGCGTGTCGATAACCACTTCAAGCTCGTTTTCTGGATGACACGGATCATCCACCGAAAAGGCCAAGGGCAAGTACCGGAGGGGATGATTTACGTGCACATCGGCTGGGAGAATGATGCTTATACCCTCCTCTTCGAGAGTAGCAAGTGCAGAGCGGATGCGATGAAGCATTTCCTGTCGCTTTCGCTCTCGCTTTGCTCTAACGTACCTCAAAATGTCTCGTTGTTGCATCCTTGGAGGGTCAAGTATCCAAGCATCCAGCAGATCAGCTAAAAATGAGTTTTCCTTGCTCTCGGTAGTATCCAGTTCGCTAGCGTTAAAATAGTCTGGAGCTTCCTTGAAAAACTGTGCAAAAGCTTCGTGCATTTCAGGGAGATGTTTGACAGCATCCAGGAAATTATGCACTGCCAATCTACCCGTGTTCATATTTCTTTCTTGGATGTACTGGAATATTTGAAAAAAGAAATTCTGGAAACTGCTAGACCACCTATTTGGAGCACCCTCCTTTAGAACTTCTCTCAATGGTTGAGAAAGCGTCTTTCCCATTGTTTCGAGGGCCTCAGCGGAAAGAGATGGAACGTATTTTAACGATTGTTTCACACTCACAAGCAGTTGATCTCCTTCGAATACCGACTGGAAATTAAATTTTCTACCTGTAAGTGTCTTCTGTAAACCTTTTGAGAGACCCTGCACAAAAAGCAATGCGTCATGTCGAAGAGTGTACCATGCCTCTTCGTATCTGTAATAGCTGTCAGGAAGGTAATGACTTTCTACAGTCTTCCAC
>CBDAFQ010000139.1:0-2949 GCA_965195275.1 uncultured ANME-1 euryarchaeote
TGTTTTTTTTTTTTCAAGCAGAAGACGGCATACGAGATTCTGACATGTGACTGGAGTTCAGACGTGTGCTCTTCCGATCTAGATATATATAGAAGGAGCACAAGGATTTCTGCTTGATCACGTTGGATATGCGCATGGGCATTCATGGCCTCAACAGGATTTGTTCTCTGCACCATATATCCTGATCGGACACAATCACCCGATGATACGATTGGTAAGCACGTATTATACAAGTATGAAACCGGTATGGATTCGCGCGCAGTGCGATTATGACGCGGTAAAGAAACGATTCCCTGGGCTGAGCAACTGGAATAACCCCCGAGTAATAATCATGCCTGCATTTAACGAGCTATGTGGTGGTCTCGCATTTAATAGTCCGAAAATGAAGTTCTTAGGGCCTATAGCCTCGAAACTACTTCGATTTGATACTATGGAAGCGTATTTGCTGGATGGCACTTATATCGGGAAGGTATGTGATTTGGAGGGGTAGAATATTTGAACCACAAGATTACACAGATTTACACAAACCTTTTCTTAAAAAGAAAAGCTTTACCAAAAGAACATTTGTGTTTTTCTTTTAGCACAGGTTTTCTTTTTGTAAAAAAGAAAAAGTGTTGTGTTAATCAGTGTTAATCTGTGTCAATAATTAATTTTAGTTGAATATTATGCTTTCTTGTTTAGCGGTACAAATACCACGATTGCATTAGTTAGTGATGCTAAATTATAAGGCAACAAAGGCACATAAAAAATTACGGGAGATAGTATACTACAATGCAACTCAAACCCTTTAAGGCGACAATACTGAACCCGAAACTGGATAACCGTGCTGAACTTGTTTGCCCGGTTTACGATACCGTAGATGCATCCGGGTACGACTTTTATTCCGCTAAGCGAAACAATGTGATCCATTTCACCACGAGAAGGGCGGGAGTAGAGGAGGCAGATTTTGTCGATTATGCGAAACAGAATCTCACTCGTTTTTTCCGCGATGGGACATTAATAGAGACAAAAAAGAGCTCCTTCTACATCTACGGGATCCGGTACAGACTATCAGAAGCGATTACGGAACAAATCCAGGAAGAAACCCGAAAAGATACCTATTTCGCTTTTGGATTAGTTGCACTGATGAAAGTAGAGAAGCTCAATGAACACAATGTGTTGGGGCACGAAAAGACATTTGAGTCGAGCACGCAGGAGCGATACCATCTGATGAAAGAATGTGGTATGAATTTCTCGCCTATAATTGCGGAATACAACATGCCGGGACATGAGCTAAACAACATATTCGAGGATTATCTGGGCTTCCACAGGCCGGATTTGAAGATAGATGCGCGGAACGAGCCAATTATAGATGTTGTATTAGATGGTGCACGCCACTTGCTCTGGGAAGTTTCAGATGAAGCGCTTATAGACAAGATTATGCGGTTGATGACCGACAGAAGAGTTATGATCCTCGATGGGCATCATAGATATACAGCATCTTATCTGTTGAGTAGAGATCGAGTGGAAGACTATACGTTGATGATGCTCTTAGAAGGAGGCGATAGAGCGCTTGTATTGCTGCCCTGGCACAGATGTGTAAAAAGGTGTCACGAGGAGGACTTGTGGACGCGAATACGTGCTAATTTTAATGTTGAAGAGTATGATGGGCGTAACTGCGCGGATGCAATGATCGCAATCAATACGAAACTCCGTGAATGCTGCAATGATGACGTCCGGTTGGGCATGTATGACGGCGAGAAATTCTATTTGCTGCGTGCTGATCCTTACAGGGTAAGGGAGTTGGCGGAGGAGCGAGACGAGCGAATTGGACTGGACGTAATAAGCCTGCATGAATGGCTCATCAATCCAACGCTTATTGGCAAGCCCGAGGACATCCTTTTTACCGCCAGTCCGGAAGATGCAATGGCAAATGTGGATACGGGCGCTTATCAGGTTGCATTTTTCCTTAAACCGCTGCGTATCGCAGATGTGGAATATAAAACAGAAGTAGAAAAGAAGGTGTTCCCGCAGAAGTCAACGCTATTCCTGCCTAAGGTCGCCGAGGGTGTTGTGATGCGTAAGTTCGGGGAAGTTGGTTTAAACCACAAGATTACACAGATTCCCACGAGAGAACAATAATAGAAATCGTTTTTCCGTACACTATTGGTGATTATGTCGGATAGTCTATCCCACCCGTACAACCTCCAGTTCTTGTGTTAATCTTGTGAAATCTCGTGGTTTTTGATTGACTCGAAATACAAATCGGGATTCAAAAACGGGATCAAAGCAACCACTAAACCCGCTACATAATACGCTTTCCTGTCCATAACGCCGTTAGTGAAATGCCCAACAGCGCCCTGTCTCTCTTTTGTATTCCGTTCACCAATCAAACTATCCATCACATCGCCGAGTTCGACACCATTTAAAAGCTCTTTGGTGATATGCGCGGGTAATTCAAAGAAAGGGGCGGTCCCATAACCCACTCGCTCAGTATTGTCCATGATACACATCACGCCAAAAGAGAACCACCGGTCATATAATTTCTTTATCCCGCCTTCGATACCGACAAAGAACTCCGCACCGAAATTACGCGCTTCGTTTATCATAGTCAATTCAAAGGCTCTATTCCTTGCTCCCACAAAGGTTTCTGTGTCAACTGGCTGATTGGGGACGTTACTATTCACACTGATACCCACTACATCAACGGTATCGAAATATTTGGAGAATGCCTCCGCTGTCGCTGCCACTTTCACGGGGTTCCGAGATCCGACTAGCACTTTCATTCATTACGTCTCAATCGCGATTAACGCGATTTCGATACCGACGTCCTTTGGCAGCCGCGCCACTTCTACCGCACAGCGTGCCGGTGGGCGATCCTTGAAGTATCCTGCATATACCTTGTTTATTCGGTCGAAGTTGTCCATGTCAGCTATGAATACCGTGACATTGACCACGTCGGTGTAGTCC
>CBDAFQ010000140.1:0-4165 GCA_965195275.1 uncultured ANME-1 euryarchaeote
TCATTTCTATGCCCTATCCAAACAAATGTAGAGGATGTACTCCTGAAGAGCCGGATGAGGGAAAACCTCAAGTCCGGTTCTGTGAGGGGGCTCATAGCAGCTTCCGGGAGGAGGTGGCTATGAGCTCTACTCGACAAGAACATTTGTGTTTTTCTTTTAGCACATGCTAAATTTTCTTTTTGTAAAAAAGAAAAAGTGTTGCGTTAATCCGTGTAATCTTATGTATACTTAGTGACCACAATTTATAAAGTGGTAGAAGTAATGGTTTAAACATGAGAATAAATGTGGCAGTAGCAGGAGTAAAAGGGCGAATGAGCGGTCAGGTGGTAAGTAGCATCTTAGAAAGCGAGAATATGGTACTGGTAGCGGGTTTTGACATCCATGGCGTGGGTGAAGAGATAGCACCGGGAATAGAAATTTCAAGTCCTGACTCGATGGACAAGGTATTAAAAGCAGTTTCTAGGCCCGATGTATTCGTGGATTTTACAAATGCCGCAGCCGCAGTGGAAAATGTAAAAGTTGCCGCACGTAATAACGTAAAGCTCGTTCTTGGCACAACCGGATTTTCCGATGAAGAGTTCAAAGAGCTAGAAAGCGCTATAAATGGTAACGTCCCTGCTATTATCTCTCCTAACTTCTCGATTGGTGTAAACGTCTTCTGGAACGTGATTGCCGCGGCAGCAAAGCATCTTCAGGCATATCAGTATCACATGGAGATTATAGAGATGCATCACGCGCATAAAAAGGATGCCCCTAGTGGCACGGCGGTAAAAGCCGCTGAAATACTCGCCAATTACGTAAAGGGCAAAACAACGTCCGTTTATGGCCGGCATGGTATAACGGGAGAGAGAAAGGATAATGAATTGGGCATACATGCCGTACGTGCTGGCGACATCGTTGGTGAACACACGGTATTATATGCGGGCAAGGGAGAACGACTGGAGATCACACACCGCGCACATAGCCGAGAGGCTTTCGCACAAGGCGCAATAAAAGCCATTGACTGGATTAACGCGAAAGAAAGAAGCGGGATATATTCTATGGCTGATATGATGCGGGAATTGGAACAGGGCTAAGATCGCATATAAAAGTTTATTTTGTTGTACTTGAGGACCGGGAACAGATGAGTGAACGAAAAGAGGTAAAGGATTTGAAGGTGGGCGACTCAGTAGATATGACCCTTCTGGTGCAGGAGAAGGAGCTAAAAGAATTTGTCTCAAAGGCGGGCTACTACCTGCAAGCGAAATTCTGTGATAGCTCGGGCAGTATATGGTCGAAATGCTGGGATAGAGCAGAAGAAACGGGCGCTATATTTGAACCAGGCGAGGTCGTACATATAATTGGTGTCGTGGAATCATTTAAAGGTCGTTTACAGTTGATCTTCACGCTAGAAGGCGTTAAAAAAAGCGCCGACTGCGTTTCAGAATATCTGCCTCGGACATCGAAAGAAATAGAGTTGATATTTGAGGAGATAGTAAAAACAGCAGAGAGTATGGAGAATGAATACCTTAAAGCGATAGTCTTCTCTTTTCTCAATGATTCAGAGTTTATAGGTCGTTTTAAAGAAGCGCCTGCAGCTAAAATTCACCACCATAATTACATCGGTGGTCTGTTAGAGCATACTCAATCGGTTATGGTGTTGTGTAAGACCATAATCAAGCTATATCCGGAACTAGACCGGGATTTGTTGCTTACAGGTGCTATTTTGCACGATATAGGCAAAACAGCGGCTTATGTATTTGATTTCCGTATTGATGTAACAGACGAGGGGGGGCTTGTGAATCATATCGTGTTAGGCTATCAAATGGTGGAGGAACGAATAAGGGCGATAGAGGGATTTCCGAAAGAGCTGGAGCTTAGATTGCTGCATCTCCTCTTGAGTCATCATAATTATGGTGAATGGGGCTCTCCTGTAAAGCCCCTGTTTGCAGAAGCGGAGGCGTTATTTCTTGCTGATCTGCTTGATGCTCGGCTCAATAAATTCAGCCAGCAGCAGATGCTTGAGGCTGTGAAAGAAAGAGAGGGCGTATGGAGCGGCTTTAACAGGCGATTAGACCGTTTCATTTATTTGGGGGACGCTTATCCCGAGGGAAAAGAAAGGAAAAAGTATGGGGACCGAGAACGATAGCACCATAAACTCAGAGAGTATTTTAAAGCTAATAAAAATGCCTGATTTGCTTTCTATCTGTAATGCCTTATTAGGCTTCACTGCTATAATACTTGTGCTTACAAGCGTAAGTGAAGAGGCGATAATAAACGCACTTGTATTGATTCTAGTAGCTGCGGTTATTGATGGACTAGACGGTGTGGTGGCGAGAACGATAGAGTGCTCACCCATAGGCAAATATCTCGATTCCCTTGCTGATATGATTTCCTTTGGTGTCGCACCTGCAATTGTTGCTTATGCACTGCTCACGAATTATTTGCAGGTTAGTTATTTGTGTATTGATCTTGTGTTGGCTTTCTGCGGTGCGTATGTGATATGTGGACTGTTAAGACTTGCGAGATTCGATGCAAACACGAGTTTAGAAAGCACGCAAAAAGGAGGGCGGCAAGATTTTGTGGGTTTTCCTATTACCGGAGGCGCGATTTTTTTGGCTGCCTTTATGCTTATGGCTGTTGAGGCTCATCTTTCGCATTATATCTGCTCTTTTATTCTGGTCGGTTTAATGTGTGTTCTATGTATTTTAATGACCAGCAGAATAAGATATAGGAATATAAAGGATATGCGGATAGTAATACCAGTAGGACTAGTTTTTCTCACGCTATTCATATTCTATATCTGCTCTTTGCAGTTCGTTTATCCCGCAGTTGTTATTCTTGCGTTAACTGTGATATATATTTGTAGTCCTTTAGTGCGCGTTCTGCGGTAAAAAAAAATAAGAAGCCGAATGAATCGACTTAATTTGCAATCATACATCTATGCTCCAAAGCATTTACTCCACAATCTTGACAGTACTGAAGTATCGCCCCCTACTTTTGTCCAACCTTTTTATTATTAAAGAAGATACATGTGATATTTGGGAAGGCAAGGATAAGATGCGATGCGAAGATAAGAAGGATAAAAGAACTTGTCGAGCGGGTTCTTGATTCGGGACGACTGTGGGAGAACTAAATTATGTATCTCAAAGAACTCTTATCACTGCATCAGCAAGCGTTTAAACAGAAAGTGGTACAGGCATTCGCAGAGAAACATGCAATGACAATAGAGCAGGTTCTTAAGTCGCAGGGTGTGGTGATAGATCATTATATTCATAGAAAATACAAAGGTGTAGAAAGTGCGGTATCAGAGATAACGGTATTTAAACGTCCTGTTATTCTGAATATAAGTCGGGATCCATGTGGCGCGGCGGTGTGTAAGATATGCGAAAGAGACCAGTCAAACGTCGAGAAGCTGCAACGGATATATAGTGATAGAATCGTTTTTTATGCTGTTTATGACAGCTCACCAGAAGCCGCGCTTTATCATATTATACATCAAGGCAAGGGTGAGAAGCTTCTTCCTCTGATCGCAATCATTCACAACGGCGCAGTAAAAAAATACTGGTCTGGCAGACCGGTAGGGGTTGAGGAATACCGCGATTATCTGGAGCTGCTGGTCTGATACCCTTTTTATTATTTCTGAACCCACGCGTGAAAATATAAACGGACGGACCCGGCGGGATTCGAACCCGCGATCCCCGGCTTAGAAGGCCGGTGCTTTATCCTAGCTAAGCCACGGGCCCACTCATATCTTCTCTTTTCCGCGCTTTTCGCTATATATAACCTATATGCAACTACAACTAAAAGAGAAGTTTTATCAGAAGAAAAAGGTAAATCTAAAAATAGAGAGGTTCAGATGCCAATGCCATCATCCGAGATAACGCCCATGATGCAGCAGTATTACCAGATAAAGGAGAAATACCGAGATGCAATCTTACTTTTTCGTGTGGGCGACTTTTACGAAACCTTTGGTGAAGATGCAAAAGTAGCATCAAAAGAGTTGAACATTGCGCTAACCGCTACGGGTAGGGGCAAAGGAGCAACGAGGAAAATTCCAATGGCCGGCGTGCCGTTCCATGCCGTAACACCGTACATAAAAGAGTTGATAAAGAAGGGCTACAAGGTGGCTATCTGCGAGCAAATATGGGATAAAGAGAGGAAAGATGTAGAAACAAGAGAGGTC
>CBDAFQ010000141.1:0-9385 GCA_965195275.1 uncultured ANME-1 euryarchaeote
CTTCATACTAAACTAATTGTAATTGTTTATCAAACCACAAGATTACACAGATTTTCACGAGAAAACAATAATAGTAATCGGGTTTTAATAAACTATTGGCTATCCCCTCTCTATTAACCCTAATTTCTTGTGTTAATCTTGTGGAATCTCGTGGTTTTTAAGATTAGCTATACAAATATAAATTTTGCATTATATGCTCAAAATTCCATACGTTTTTGAGCAGATGCATTATCGCTATAGCTTGCTAATATCTCAAATATGAGTCTTGAAGCGTTAATGCTGGTAATACAGTTATTGTTATCCCGCTTTGGATTCACCTCTACCACATCGCTTGCAACCACGTTCACCCTCTTTATTATCCCACGTACCAAAGAGATCAAGCTCTCGAGCGATAGCCCGCAAGGCTCTGGATTATCTACTCCCGGCGCTATACCGGGGTCGAGCGCATCAATATCAATCGACAGATAGGTTTTTTCATTATCTCTACCTATTTCGTTTAATATCCCGTCTATACCCTTTTCCATTAGCATTGCGGCATCGTAAATTCTTATCCTGTCTTTTATTAACATATACTCTGCTTCAGAAGAAGATCGGACACCTATCAGAAGTATATTCTCAAATCCTATTAATTCCGCTATTCGACGCATCACACATGCGTTGGAAAGTGTATTATTTTTATAGGATTCACGGAAATCGGCATGGGCATCTATGACTATCACTTTGGCGACTTCATCACGCTTGAGAAGTGCTTTAACGAGCGGATATGAAATGGAATGGTCACCCCCGATGAAGATTTTTCTTCTCGTGATGTCAAATTCCACAATGCGTTTAAAGTTACGCTCTAATATCATATCACCGGAATCGTAATAGAGCAAATCGGACAATTCGAGTTTATAGTCCCATATGAATGTTTCAAGTAGTTGCGATGCCTTCCGTATCGCTTTTGGTCCGTATCTTGTCCCTCTCTTAAAGGCATTGCTATCAAAAGGGACACCTATTATTTCATACCTTGCTTTTTCCTTATCCGCTTCTGAGAGCGAGCCCGCGAATTTCATCATATTGACTTTGGTATGAAAATACATTATTAATACTTGTTTACCGCGGAGCACGCAGAGAACACAGAGTGACAGGCGACACTGTCTAAAAAAATAAATCCGTGTAAATCTGCGTCCTAAATTAGATAGGTAGAAGTTATACAAAGATAAAAAGAAAGCGGGGTAAAAATGACAGAAGAAAATAAATATGTCATGTATGAGGAGAAGCAAAAAGTAGCGACACTAACACTCAACCGCCCGAGATCATTGAACGCATTGAACACCGATTTATTAACGGAGCTGCGAGATTCGCTGCAGGATGCGGAAGCCAATTCCGAGGTGCGAGCAATTGTGATAACCGGAGCGGGTGCTAAAGCTTTCTGTGCAGGTGCGGATATAGAAGAGCTACTTGAGAAAAGTCCCCTGGAAGCAAGCGAATGGTCACAGTGGGTTCAGGGGATAATAACACAGATGGAAAGAATGAAGAAGCCGGTAATAGCAAAGATAAACGGGTTCTGTTTGGGTGGTGGGTTGGAACTTGCAATGGCATGTGATTTTCGGATTGCGTCCGAAAAAGCGATATTCGGTCAGCCAGAGATAAACCTGGCAATTATTCCCGGTGGTGGTGGCACGCAAAGACTAACGAGATTGATAGGAAAGACAAAAGCGATGGAGATGTTGATGACCGGCGAGCATATAGATGCAGAAGAAGCTTTTCGGTTATCGCTCGTGAACAAAGTCGTGCCGGCGGATAAGCTTGATGCAGCTGTCGATGAGTTCACTAAAAAACTGCTTACAAAAAGTACTGTTACGCTCGCTATAATAAAGGATGCCGTGAACAGGGGTATAGAAATGGACCTGGAGCTTGCATTGCAATATGAAGCGGAATGCTTCGGGTCCGCACTTGCAACTGAAGATGCGAAAGAAGGGTTAAAAGCATTTCTGGAGAAGCAGAAGTATGAATTTAAAGGGAAGTGAACAGGCACCAAAAAGTTTGGTTTAATATAACGGTGTAGCGAAGCTGAGCCCCGCATGTTAGGCGGCATTCGCATCTATAACCGCCAAATAAAGTATCATCTATTCTATCTTGTTGTTTCTCGGAAGCATCAGATAGTTTCCCAGTCTGGGATGGCCTCTGGAAGCCATCGCGTCGGGGATGGTATTGATTACACCAGAAAGAAAATCCACCACTTCATCATGATCAGGCGTAGGAGGATGGGATATCCACTTTTTATCAATAGCTCGGTAATACCAATATCCTCTCCCAACTACGCAAATGGCAACTAGACTTGGTTTGTTGCGAAAATTTGGATCTAGCTCTTGATATCTCTCGAGTTCTGATTTGCCTGTCTTGCGCAAATCACTGTCAAAAGCGAAAAATGCCGGTATTATTGGAGTAAACCGGTGATTCTTGGGCCTTGATTCGCTATCGTAAGCCCCTGACAAGTATCGAATGCCCCTCAAGCTATCCGCCTTGGCGATAGCATCCCGAATTTCACTGGCACTCGTCCTACTCTTCACCTCAATAGCATAAAAACAGCTTTCTGCTGGAAACATCCCTTCGATTTCACTATACATCAATGACGGAAGTATAGACCTACTGTAGATGATCAGGTCGATCTGTCGCGATTGATAACTACCGTTGTCTATCACTTTTCCCGTTCCGATTTCCAAACCGAACGGAAGGAGTGGTCTGAAAAGGTGGTCTAAGGCGATCTCTCGAACGCGTCCCTGCAACGACGGGTGTTCAACCTTACGGGCATTCGCAGACTCGCAGACTGCCGTCTGAATCTGGTTAATTACCCTGTCCCTGAATAGATCATTCGGCATAGATAAACCTCCCCCCTCATTTCTATGAATGAATCAAGTTTGCGATTGTCGCCTAACTTTGAAATATCGGCAATGCGTATATACTCATTTTGGATGTTATTCTCTCCCATTCCATTCCATTGTTTGCTTCATTTAATCAAATCTAAATTAGTTACTTCTATAATATTTCTTTGGTAAAGCTTTCTTTTTGAAAGAAAGGTTTATTTATAGCTTTTGTCATTTTCTCTTATTATGAACTTCATCTCGATATTCGACCTATCGCGTGCGGAAATAGAAGCGCTAATAGAAAAGGGGGCTGCGCTGAAGCGGGAGCCAAAAGGCGCAAGAATGCGAGACGACCTTAAAGGGAAAACCTTAGCACTGCTCTTCGAGAAGCCTTCTACACGCACTCGTGTTTCCTTTGAGGTTGCGATGTTGGAGTTAGGCGGGAAAGTACTCAGTTTAAATCGGAACGAACTCCAGTTGGGCCGAGGGGAGAGGATAAAAGAGACAGCAAAGGTGCTCTCCTCCTATGTTGATGCAGTCATGATACGGGCATACCGGCATGATACGGTAGCGGAGTTCGCGCGTTATGCTTCGATACCCGTAATAAACGGACTGACTGATTTCGAGCACCCCTGCCAGATCCTGGCAGACTTGATGACGATAAAGGAATATAAAGACCGATTAGCGGGTGTCAAGATAGCATGGATCGGAGATGGTAATAACGTCTGCAACTCGTTAATCGGCGGTGCTGCGATCCTGGGTATGGACATGTCCGTTGCGTGTCCAAAGGGCTACGAGCCGGCTAAAGAGCTAGTAGCGAAAGCGAAAAAGATGGGCTGTGACGTGGTCATAACGGAAAACGTAGAAGAAGCGGCTGATGATGCTGATGTGCTATACACCGATGTATGGGTATCTATGGGCGACGAGGGCGAGAGTGAGCAGATAAAGAATGATTTAAAGATTTATCAGATAAATGAGGATCTGGTGCGCGTGGCAAAGGCGGGTGTGATTATAATGCACTGCATGCCAGTACATATCGGTGAGGAAATAACAGCGGGTGTGATGAACTCTGCGAAATCAGTGATATTCACGCAGGCGGAGAACCGGCTACATGCACAAAAGGCGTTGCTGTTGCAATTGCTAAGATAAATATCATATACCTTTTTAAATACGTTACTTTATCATTTATCGGGGACGGGAAAAGGAAAAAATGGGTGAGACAGAAGCGAAGGCAGAATTCCCTTTCGACATAAACCCTATGTATGAGGGTGAGAGGGTAAGAAAATCAGGGATGTACGTGGAGTTAGGAGGCGTGAATAAGCCGGGCTTCGAGCTTGTTCTCTTTGAGCCGGACCCTGCGAAGATAAATGATGGTGAGGTCACTCTAATAGGGCCAGATATAGAGGACATGGAAGAAGGCGGTCTGTACGCATATGCGATGATATATAGAGTATCAGGCGAAGAGCTAGAAAAGGACTTGGAGGCAGTAATAGAGCGGCGGGATCATGAGTATCAGGGTTATATCCAGGGCTATATGCATCTCAACCAGCGTGCAGAAATATGGGTGCGGATAAGCAAAGACGCAGTGAAGAAGGGGCTGAAATCTCTGAAACAGATAGGTGAAGCGACTATATCGCTTTTTAAGGCAGAACTACCATTCATCGAGAAGATGGATGCTACGTATATAACAGATGAAGAAACGGTGATACAGAAGTTAGAGGAAGCGAATCAGATATACGAAGCGAGAGATGTGCGATCGAGAGGGCTTCATGATGAGGATGTAGACGAATTTTATCAATGCTCGCTCTGTCAGTCATTTGCACCAACGAATGTATGTGTGGTGACGCCAGATAGGACCGCACTTTGTGGTGCGATGAGCTGGTTTGATTCGCGAGCAGCTGCGAGAGTTGACCCTGAGGGGCCAAATGCAGCTATACCAAAAGGAGAGTGCATAGATCCAATAGGAGGAGAATATACAGGCGTAAATGAAGCGGCGGTAAAGCTATCCAGTGGCGAATATGACTCGATAAAGCTGCATTCGTTCCTTGAGAAGCCGCATACGAGTTGCGGGTGTTTTGAAGTTGCGGGATTCTATATACCAGAAGTAGATGGTATAGGCTGGGTAAATAGGGGTTCGAAAGTTTCTGAGACTCCTATTGGCCTACCGTTCTCAACGGTTGCGGGTTCTGTAGGTGGTGGTAAGCAAGTAAGAGGTTTCCTTGGGATTGGTATACAATACTTCTACAGCCCCAAGTTCATCCAGTATGACGGCGGATGGCGTCGTGTAGTCTGGATGGCGTCAGATTTAAAGGAACGCGTGGGAGATGCTATTCCGGAAGAGATGAAAGATTTGATAGCGACAGAGGAAAACGCAAAAGACATAGAAGAGCTAAGTGTATTCTTGGAGAGCGTGAACCATCCGGTAGTTAATGGCGTAACGCGTGAAGTTGACGGTACAAAGATAACAGAAGGATGGACCAAGAAGGAGGAGGAAGTAGCTCCTGCGGCTGCTGTAGCAGCGGCTGTTCCGGTCGACGAAGGGCTTGCTCAGGTACCGATGACGCAAGTTATGGCATCTGGAGCTCCATTAAAGTTGATATTTAAGGATGCAAACATTAGCATCGGAAAGCTAATAATAAAAAGGAAAGGAGAGAAGTAGAAAAGAAGAAGAGCAGCGTAAGGGGACTGACTCCCATTCGCTCTTTAGAGCTCAGTTTCGTTAACTCAGATAACAAACAGTTAGGGGTAAATATGGCGGCAGATATAGATGGTGTAATGGCACAGTACAAGGCCAAGATAAACGAGCGTTTGGGGTGGTTCTTCGACGAGAAGATAGAGGAAGCTTCTAAAATCTCGGACTATACACAAGAAGTAGTAGCCAATATTAAGGAGTACACATTACGAGGTGGGAAAAGACTCAGGCCCATCTTCCTCATTTACGGTTACAAATGTCTCGCGGATGATAATATAGATGCGATTATAGAAGCGTCCATATCTATCGAATTGATGCAGAGCTATCTATTAATCCATGATGACATTATGGATGAAGACGAACTTCGGCGAGGAAAACCTACATTCCATATAGCGTATAAGAATATTTGTGCTACTCTATTTGGGGAGGATGACACGCGAAAATTTGGTGAGAATATAGCGATTCTGGCCGGCGATTTATTAGAGGCATATGGTATAGACGTATTAACAAATTCGCGTTTTAAAGAAGAATACATAACGAAGGCATTACAGAAATATGCAGAAATAGTGAAAAACGTAGGTTATGGCCAAATTTTGGACATAATGTCAGAGAAGAAGAAGGACATAACCGAGGCGGAAATTCTACTGATACATAAACTAAAGACCGCGAGTTACACAATAGAAAATCCGCTTCAAATTGGTGCGATATTAGCAGGTGCCATGGAAGCGGATTTAGCGGTTATGAGCAACTATGGTCTACCCTTAGGTTTAGCATTCCAAATTCAGGATGATATATTGGGTTTATTTGGCACAGAAGAAAAAATAGGTAAGCCCGTTGGCTCGGATATACGGGAAGGGAAGAAGACTCTATTGATTCTCCATGCTCTGAGTAATTGTAGCGAAAAGGAGAAGGGTTTTATTACAAACGCATTGGGTAATGCAGAAGTTACAATGGCGGAAATTGATACTATCAGGGATATTGTGCGAGAAACAGGCTCGCTTGATTATTCAAAACGATTAGTTGGCGAGAAGATCGAAGAGGCTATCCATGTAATCGAAAGGTCGAATTTTAGGGCTGAGGCAAAAGGATTTCTCGTAATGATAGCGGATTTTGTAGGTGTAAGGGATTTTTAACAGGGGGGTTTGGGATGCGATTGGTCATAGGAATAACAGGCGCAAGTGGCGCAATATACGCAAAACGGCTATTGGAAGTGCTAAAAGCTAAAGATGTAGAGGTTGATTTGGTCATAACGCCAGCAGGGGTTTATACCATAAAATATGAACTTGGAGTTACCAGCGAAGAGTTATGCACTCTTGCAACAGAATGCTGGGACAATTCAGATACTGCTGCGGATATTGCCAGCGGATCTCAATTAAGAGACGGTATGGTAATATTACCCTGCACAATGGATGTGGTAGCAAAGATGGCTCATGGTATCTCAGATACTCTGCTTTTACGCTCTTTTGATGTGATGCTGAAAGAAAATAGGCGGATACTTATCGTTCCCAGGGAGACACCCTTGAATGAGAACCATCTTGAGAATTTATTACGGCTAAAGCGAATGGGCGTGATTGTATTACCACCAATGGCTACTTTTTATCATCTGCCCGAGTCCATAATGGACCTGGTGGATTTTATAGTGGCAAGAATCCTTGACCAATTTGAGATACAGCATAGGCTGGTTGCGAGATGGAAAAAACCGAGAGAAGGGGGATTTGATGCACAATTATAGCCCGAGTTTTCTCAAATTTTCCAGTGAAATTGCTATATCCTTAAGTTTCACCGCAGAGCACACAGAGAACGCAGAGGCACCAGAAAATAAATAAAAACCACAGAGACGCAGAGACACGGAGGAGGAAAGAATGAAGAATACAAGTGAGAAAATAGATACCAAAATCCCAATTGATAAGTTCTCTGATTCTCGGTGTCTCCGTGGTGAACAACAAGATCTATGGCACTACCATGATTGAAACGGTCTTAAAACTCTGTGGTCTCGGCGCTCTCCGCGGTGATAAATCACTATATTTTTAGACAGTGCCGCGGAACTCTTTTTTCTCCGCAGAATGGGTGGTTGCAACGTTTGATGAGCATATCCCTTTCATCTTGGTAGTCCAGCCTTTGTAGTGGCATCTTCCAGAAGGTGAACCAGATAGCCCAAGGCGGCGAACAATAAGGTGTAATTCCCGGACTGCATACCTATTGCCCACCCCACAATAGCCAGTACCAGTACACACTTAAGACATCGCTTAGAATGAAAGAAAGCGCGATGCCACCTACTTGTTGGCGGCTCCAGGATGTCTGGTAGTACTGCACAGACAAGCATCACGACAAGATTAATAACGAACTGCTTACTTGGTACGTATTCAGCAGCAAATAGATATGTAATCAAAAGGAAAAGAGCAAACGCGCTTAGTAGATGTACCTGGTTCCTCATATTTCTGAAATGGTTTAAGAGTATTACTTCGTTTATTATTGTTGACCTTTTGGCTGATGTGGAAAGAAGTAAAAATAGAAAAGCTTATATATAGGCCTATACTCTATGTAACCATAAAAATGGCAGCAGCAATAGGCGAATATAAATGGGAAGTGAAAGTACCAGAGAAGAAGTTGAAGGATAAGCTGTACTTTGAGAATCTAAAGACTGTGGTAGTGGATACGGAATTATGCAGTCGCTGTTTGACCTGTGTCTCTATTTGTCCCGGAGGGTTAACCGTATCAGAAGAGGATATAGTAGATTTCCCGGATTATGAGACGAAATGCCTCGACTGTGGCGCCTGTGTACGTGTGTGTCCGCGGTTTGATTACGAACCCAAAAGCGGTATGGGCGACTATTCCGCGTTCATTGCCGGGCGGTCAAAGCGGTTCGCGGGACAGGATGGAGCAATGGTGACGGAGCTTATCGTGTCCGCAATGGAGATGGGCGTGATAGACCGTGGTTTGTTCGCAGGCCGGGACGAGAATTGGGCGACCGAGATGTTCCATGTGCGAGACCCCGAACAGCTTGCGATTACTACGCTCGGCGGTACGAAATATACTTTCGCGGATGTGATGCCTGAGTTGAAGAAAGCGGTAAGGTTCACGAAGAGTGGAGTGGGTGTTGTCGGAACGCCCTGCATCGTTTCCGGCGTCCGGAAATTACAAGAGGAATACCCCATTTTCCGCGAGAAGGTAAAACTCGTGATTGGTCTCTTCTGCACTGAGAATTTCCATTACAATGAAATATCGCAATACCTTAAGGATAAAGGTGTGGATTTCTCGAAGCTCGTTAAAACTGACATAACCATGGGCAAGTTCATTGCTACTATGACAGATGACGAAGTGAAATTCAAGGTGAAAGCACTTGAGGAGATACTGCCCAGTGGCTGCAATGTCTGTACCGACTTTACCGCGGTGGAAGCCGATGTGAGTGTGGGTAGTGTAGGCAGCGCAGCGGGATTCTCTACTGTTGCTGTTCGTAATGCAACTGCGGGGAAGGTTATAGATTACATCAAGAGGAAGGGCTATGCTGATTTCGGTGAGGCGGACCCCGGGCAATTGGGCTTCCTTGTTGGACATAAGAAGAAGCGTGCAGCGAATATCGGGAACTAACAGTAAAAATCTGTGTATTCTTGTGGACACAAGAAAAAATAATAATCGGACGCAGATGATCGCAGATTATCAGGATTTAAAGTATAAAAAAGTGGGAGAAAGTTATACATTATATATAATGAAAAGGGGCTAAACCGATGCGCTCATTCAATAATGAACAAAACAAAATAAAATATTGACATAGATTAACACTGATTAACACAGGAAAAAATTAAATCTGTGTAAATCTGTGTAATCTTGTGGTTCAAATAATCTA
>CBDAFQ010000142.1:0-12231 GCA_965195275.1 uncultured ANME-1 euryarchaeote
TCTTCGTCAACAAGAATCTTCACGAACTGCGCAAAATCCTTCATGGTTCTTCTTTCCGTGACCTGCGTCACCCGTTTTCCCGCTTTGAATTCGAGCGCCATGAATATGTTTGCTGTGCCGTTCCTGACGTATTCATAATCGCATTTTTCAGGGCTTCCCGGCTTCATAGGTATGGGCACCCTCTTATCTCCAAGAAGTTGCTTTGGTTTCTCATCAAAATTGACGATAGGCCTTTTCGGGTCGTATGGTTCTTCATACAGGTAAAGAACATCGTACATACATGTTCTGAATATGGTATCAATCGTCTGGATGCACCACATCCTTTTCAGCCATAGTTTTGTTTTGCTTTTTTAAAAAGCGGTATGAAGGGAAACTTTCACGTACCGTTCTGAGACGAGGAGGGGCGAGTAATCGCCTCCTCCTTAGTCTGCGAAAGCACTATATCCTCTAGTTTTACCGCAGAGTGCGCGGAGAACGCAGATGCATCAGAAAAAACAAACGTTGATTGGAACGCTCTTGTCTTAAACTCTGCGCCCAAAATCTGCGATCTCCGCGTTGATAAATCACTGTTTTTTTTTAGACAGTGCCTCATATAACAATAAAGATTCCTAGGTGCTACTAACAGGTGCATTTATATACTATGAATACTGTTAATCCTTATTTGATTTGAAATGTGATAAAATGGCAAAAGCAAAGATACTTGTAGTAGAAGATGAAGCCCTGGTAGCAAAAGACATGGGAATGGTACTTACCGATCTTGGTTATGACGTGGTAGGTTATGCAGCCAGCGCAGATGATGCAGTAAAAAAAGCTGCTGCACTTGAGCCTGATTTGATATTGATGGATATTGTCCTGAAAGGACAGAAAACAGGCATAGACGCTTCTTACGAGATAAAAGCGAAGAGGGATATTCCCATTCTATTTCTGACCGCATATACGGATATTACGCTGATAGATAAAGCCAAAAACACAGAGCCGTATGCCTACCTTGTAAAACCGTTCCATGAGAAGCAGCTTCTTGCAGCTATTGAAATGGCTCTTCACAAAAGCCAGATAGAGAAGAGATTAAAGGAGAGTGAAGGAAAACGCAATGCCATGCTGCAGTCTATTGGTGACCCTATGAGCATGATGGATAACGATTTAAATATCCTTTGGACAAATGAGACGGCAAAGAAAATCTTCGGTACTGATATTATTGGCAGAAAATGTTATGATGTATACAATCATCGAAAAGAGCCCTGTGAACCATATCCTTGCCTTGCGCTTATGACATTTCAAAATGCGAAGATTCATGAACAAGACACGCAAGTGATAGGTAAAGCCGGAAAAATAATGCATTTCCATTGTACCGCTAATGTTGCGCTACGGGATGAAAAAGGAGCACCCAGAGGTGTCATAGTAATCTCCAGCGACATCACCGAGCGCAAGCGTGCAGAGGGGAACTTGAAACAGTTGGCACTCACATTGCAAGAGCATGTAGAAAAGCTTGAAGAATCGAAAAAGAAGATTTTAAAGGCATATAGTTTGAGAGACCACTTTCTAAAAGAAACGTCACACAGAATTATCACCCCCGTGTCCATCATTGGCGGATACGCAGACTTATTACTCGAAAATACCAATCTTGACGCTGAACAAAAAGAGAAGATCATGATAATACGCGAAAGAAACGAGGAAATCCAGAAACTGGTGCAGGATGCGCTGACGGGAAAATATTTAGAGGAAGAAGGATATGGAGATAGCTAAAAATGGACTATACTATCCTTGTTGTGGATGACGAAAAAGGGATTCACAAGTTACTGTCCGTTTTTCTGGCGCGGAACAAGAAGCATACGTTCACCCTGCAAACTACCCTACATGGTAAGGCCGGAGTTGAAATGTATAGTAAACTGGTAAATGAAGGCAAGAAACCGGATCTCGTGCTGATGGACATCAGAATGCCTGTGATGGACGGTGTTGAAGCAACCATACGAATAATTGACTACGATCCGAAAGCAAACATATACCTGTTCACTGCCTATGCGGGCACAGAGGTAGAGAGAAATGCACGCAACGCGGGTGCAAAAGGGACAATAAGTAAAGACGCTGATTGGAACAAGATAGCGGAAAAAGTTGTAAATATTCTGGAATCATCTATTATACATCCAAGAGCATAATAACATAACTTATTTGTAATATATTATATTACTATACCCGATTCCCCTACGTGTAAGTCTCATGTCGCAGAATAACCTGGCGATGCGGTAAGAGCGGGGATCAGCAAAAAGGTGATGTGATAATGGCGGGATCAGAACTGGACGAGAAGCGCAAACGTGCGGAGGCAGCACTGCGAGCATCTGAAGAGAGGTATCGGAGCCTGGTAGAGAGCACAGACGATTCTATATACACTGTGAATAGAGAAGGCAAGTATCTCTTTGCAAATGAGAAGATGCTGTCTGTGCTGGGCTTACCACTGGAAAAAGTAGTAGGAAGACATTATAGCGCCTTTATCTCGGGAGAGCCCGCAAAGGAGTTTAACGAGAAGGTGAAACAGGTCTTTGAAAACGGAAAGCCTGTGACGTACGAATGTAGAAGTAAAGGCGACGTGTGGTTACTTAGAACTCTAAGTCCTATTAAAGATTCAGAAACAGGCGAAATAACTGCTGTGACTGGGATCACAAAAAGCATAACCGAACTGAAACAGGCGGGAGAGGCGCTGCAAAAGGAGCGAGATATGGCACAAATGTATCTCGACGTTGCGGGAGTTGCGTTCGTGGTTATTGATGCTGATCAAAAAGTAAGCCTAATAAATAAAAAGGGCTGTGATGTTTTAGGCTATAACGAGAACGAGATTATAGATAAAAACTGGTTTGATTCATTTATCGTGGAACGAGATAGAGCGGAAGTAAAAGCGGTATTCGATAAGGTGATGACAGGCGGAATCGAACCTGTTGAATATTTTGAGAATTCTGTTTTGACTAAGAGCGGCGAGGAGAAACTCCTCGCATGGCATAATGTTCCATTGAAGGACGAAAAAGGGAAGATCCTTGCCACAATAAGTTCTGGGGAGGACATCACCGAGCGCAAGCGTGCGGAAGACCAGATAAAGGCAGCGCTGAAAGAAAAAGAGGTGTTACTGCGAGAGATACACCACCGTGTAAAGAACAACCTTCAGGTTGTTTCGAGCCTGCTCAATCTGCAAGCACGGGCAGCCAAAGATAAAGGCATAAAGGATATACTCGCTGAGTCGAGAAACAGGATAAATGCTATGGCCCTTATTCACTCTCAGTTATATGAAAACAGTGACTTATCAGCGATAAATATGAAGGGGTTTGTAGCTAAATTATTAGGACGGATACTACAGAGTTATCCTGTTCAAGATACAAAAATCACCTCGATCGTTCATATAGAGGATTATCCACTCCCAATAGCTATTGCTGTTCCTCTTGGATTAATTGTTAATGAATTGCTATCAAACGCATTTAAACATGCTTTTGTTAACCGAAAGGAAGGTAAGATTGATATTGTCCTAAGAGCATCAGAAGAAGGTGTGGTTAGTCTGGCCGTCAGCGATGATGGTGTCGGATTACCCGAAGGATTCGACATCAAAGCAAGCGAAAGACTTGGTCTGCATGTTGTAAAAATTCTGGTAGAAGATCAGTTAGAGGGAAACTTGGAGGTTGTCAGAGATAAAGGAACGACCTTTAAGATAGAATTTGAGCTGCCAAATGAGTGAATAATTACGAATTAGGTATTACGAACCATTAGAACCTTCTGGTTATTATGGCACAGAAGATAGGTATCCCAGAGAGAATATATAACTAATGATTTGAGCGTTAAAACCTGCGAATAACGGTATTAGCAGATTATCATCTATCTTCTCCACTACGGTCTCGACTATTGTCGCTGTCCCCGCCATCACTAGTATCACCGGCCATGAGCCCAGGAAGACGAACCCTATGAGCAGATCCACGACAAACTCCGCCATGCAACCTTCAACAGCCCGGTTCTTCAATTTTGGTATCCAGGTCCTGCCGAACCGCTTGCCGAATAATGCTGCTGCTGCGTCTCCAAAAGTGGTCATCAGTATAGCGGCTATGGCGATCTCCTTGGAAAATACGCTAATGGCGATTATAGCACCTATGAGGAAGAAGACGTTACCGCTTAATCTATCTTCTTCCTTCTTTCTGTATAATTTGTGAAATAAAGGCAACTTTAGCTTGAGATCTATCCTGACAAACTCGATCTCCAGGAATAGTATCAAAAACAAAGTCATTATCAGCAATACTGCCGCTTTGGGCAGAATGTAATAGCCTACAACTATCAGTAGAGAGGTGACGTGCACCACCTTTCGTTGGAGTTCCCTTTTCAGACTGCTTTCTTGCGTTTCCATCTGTTTTAGTGCCTTTTTCACTCGAGGTATCTGTTATGCGTAACATTACCTTAATACTGGGAAGAAGAAGGATACTTCAATTATGCTGATTGTCCCACCCCTTGGCGTGAATTTAATAGCGTTATTGAAGATGATTATGACCACCCGGATCCGTTTTTCTCGTTCTTAAAAACAAATAATTTAAATATAGATATATATGCTAAAGGTGTAACTATGGACGGACTTAGAAAGATATTCGGAAGCAATGCGCAGCTTATTGTTTTGGAGCACCTAATAACAAGTCGGGGCATGACAACGTATCTTTCGGGAATCGCAGAGGCGACTGGGCTTTCTCATTCCAGCGTTGCACGTGTAATCGAGCCGCTTTTAGATTTGAATATCGTGAAAGAAGCCAAATTAGGTAAGCAGATAAGGACGTTTACGTTGAGTGAAGATAATGCGGTGACCAAGCTAGTGATGCAGATTTGGAGAAGATTTTGGGCGAATGAATTTTAGGTACATGTTTTTATACTTATGATAACTAAGGGATAAGGGAGTGTCACAAATCTTTTTATGTAGTACGGCGTGATGGGACATTTGGGCGATGATAGCAGTGAACTATCTGCGTACAGGCGATGAAACAGAGGATATGGTGAAGTAAGAGAAAGGTGAAGTAAAATGGTAAAAGAGCGGAAGAAGAAATTTGGACGAGGCGCGAACGCATGCAGACGATGTGGTAGGAGCAGAGGCCTGATTCGTAGATATGGGATTTATCTCTGTCGTCAGTGCTTCCGAGAGATAGCGAGGGATATCGGATTTAGGAAGTATAACTAAAACTTTTTCTTAAATAAATGAGTTACCAAAAGAAGTAAAGCTAAAAAAGGGAGAAAAAAAAATGTCGTTAAATGATCTGCTTGCAGATGCGCTTTCGCACATAAAGAATACAGAGAGAGTCGGAAAGATGGAATGCGTGATAAAACCCGCTTCAAAGCTGATAGGTAATGTACTGGGTGTAATGCAAGAAGGCGGGTATATAAAGGAGTTTGGATTCGTAGAAGATGGGAAATCGGGTATCTTTCAGGTGAAGCTTGGTGGTAAGATAAATGATTGCAATGCGATAAAACCACGGTTTTACGTCCGTGCAAATGAATATGAGAAATGGGAGAAGAGACTACTCCCCGCAAGGGATTTCGGTATGCTTGTGATTACAACCTCAAAAGGGGTGATGTCGCATGAAAAAGCGATTGAGAATGGTATAGGTGGGCAATTACTGGCTTTTGTTTACTGACTTGACATGGTTACATTTTGTTTACCGCAGAGCACGCTGAGTTCGCAGAGGCATCTGGGGACTTAAGCTATGATTAAAGCGTCTAAAAACTCTGCGCTCTCTGCGTTGATAAATCGCTATATTTTTAGACTGTCAGTGCCCTGAAAAGTTGTTCACCACCCGGCGTATGCCGTTCTTCAGAACCTTTACATTAAAGTTGATCAATAAGCCGACTTTGTAGCCGGAAAGTCTCAGGTAGGAGAGCAACTGGGCCTGATAAATTGGCGCTAAGCTATCAACAGCCTTAATCTCAACAATGACCGTTTCTTCGACAAGAAGGTCCAGGCGGTAGCCACAATCCAGCTTCACCTCCCGATAGACCATGGTAGGGGCTTCTGCTGTTCCACCTTAAGACCTCGTTGTACCAGCTCGAAAGCTAGACAAGCTTCATAAGCAGATTCTAGAAGACCTGGACCCAGGGCGCGAGGTACCTCGATAGCAGCGCCAATAATGCGTTCCGTTATCCTGTTATGTCTCTCCGTTTCCGTCATCTCTGCGCTCTCTGCGCTCTCTGCGGTAAATAAATCGCATCAGCTCTGCATCAACCGATTCACAGCATTGACAATTGCCTCTACAGAAGCCATTACTATATCTTCTCGCACACCCCTCGCGGTTACCATTCTTCCGCCCTTCGCCACACCCACAATCACCTCTGCGAGTGCATTGGAACCGCCGGTTATCGCCTCTATCCTAAAATCTTTAAGTTCGATGTCGCCACCTATTTCACCGCCTATTATCTCCTGAATAGCTTTTATCGCCGCATCCACAGGACCAACACCCATCTGCGCGCTCTTGCATTCTTTCCCCCGCACTACTGCTTTCAGCGATGCTGTCGGTATCAAATTATTCCCGGTCATAACCGAGAGTTCCTTTAGCGTCACTATACGTTCATGCAGTGATACTTCGCCGGTTACAACTTCTGCTATTGTAAATAGGTCATCATCGGTGACTTGTTTACCACTTACACCAAGTTCCTTCACCCGTTCGAGAATCTCATCAATTTGCTCTTTTGTGGGTGACATCCCGATTTCTGATAATTTATTCAATACCGAGTGCTTGCCCGTATGCTTCCCAAGAACAATCCGCCTCCTATGCCCTACCATCTCCGGCGTCATTATACCCGGCTCAAAGGTATCGCTTCTCGCTATTACGCCGTGCGCATGTATCCCGGATTCGTGAGAAAACGCATTATCTCCCACTATTGGCTTGTTTACCGGGAGTTCTATGCCGGTTAAACGTTCAATAAGCTTCGCCGTCTCAAATAGAAACTCGGTCTTTATGTTTGTTTTTAGTCCATATATCGCGTTCAAACCCATCACAGTCTCAGCGAGGTCTGCATTTCCCGCTCTTTCTCCTATCCCATTCACAGAAACTTGAACTTCCGAAGCACCCGCCTTCACTGCCGCTAAACTGTTCGCCACTGCAAGACCAAAGTCATTGTGGCAGTGTATGCTAATCGGAGTCTTCACCACACGATCTATCGCTTCTACAAGCTCGAAGATGGCGAAAGGATCTAGTACGCCCACAGTATCAGGCACATTTAAGATGTCCGCGCCTGCTTCTTCTGCTGTTTTGTATATCTCAGTTAGATAATCTAAACTCGTCCGCGTAGCATCCATTGCAGAGAACATGCAGATAAAGCCATGTGCTTTGACATACTTCGTCATCTCATATGTCTGCTCTTGTACTTCCGCTTCGCTCTTCTTTGTCGTGTGCTCACGCTGAATCACGGAGGTGGGCGCGAATATATGGATCATGTCAACCCCACAATCAATGCATGCATCAATATCCTGCGTTAAAACCCTTGCCAACCCACATATCTTTGTCGAAAGTCCCTCGTCACAGACATACTTAACTACCTCCTTCTCATCCTTAGACGTAATCGGCGTCCCCGCTTCTATTATGTCCACACCCAGCGTGTCCAACCGCCTTGCAATTGTGCCCTTCTGCTCTTTAGTAAACGAAATCCCAGGTGTTTGCTCTCCATCCCTCAAGGTTGTATCAAAGATTTCTATTAGCCTATTCGCATCACCGTGTGCGCTTCCTTTTTTCATCTTTATTTCTTTGGCAAATTTTTGAAAGAAATGCTTTTAATTAAAGTGGTTGCCCTAGACATAAATAAAAAGATATAAAATAACTTATAACCGAATAGATAGAGTGATTTTATTTATATGGAGGTAATGAGAAGATGGAAAAGAAGAAGGGAATAGTGGGTTTTACGGGAACATTTAGTGAGAGCATAGCAGACGTAAAGGGAGGATCAAAGGTGGTATTTACTGGCTCGGTAGCAGTATGCACCCCATTTATCGAATTGCTGGCCTACACTGTGAGGGACAAAGGTTTTGATATGTTATATGTGCCAAAAGCAAATGCAAAGGAGGCAAGGAAGATAAAGGCGATAGAGAACATAGGTTACAGCGTTGTAGATGAAAAGGGCGATCCGAAAAACCCTGATGCGATTGTCGTGCTTGGTGGACTAGCGATGCCCAAGTTTGGATGTACGCCAGAGGAGGTCAATCAGATGATTGAAAGTTTATCGGGAGATAAGAAACCGAAGAGCATTGGCGTGGGGTTCATGAACATCTTTGAGAAAGCAGGCTGGGATAAGAAGATAGATTTCGATACTGTGATAGACATAACGATGGAGACCGTAGTGGTCAAATAGATAATGCACCGAATAATCGCTTTGCATTTCTATTTTTGCACACATATGCTCAAAAACATATAGGTTTTTGAGCAGATACTGCGCCGACCGGGATTTGGACCCGGGTTATAGGCTTTTTGCCCATCTTTTTTATGTTTCAAATCGGTATTCTTCCTTTTGAAGGAAGGAAGGAAGAACGAATGAACGTTAGGTTGGCAAGCCTATGTGATACCAGGCTACACTACCGGCGCATGTTTTTTATTTTATAATATACTCCTCCCCTAGTTTAGGTGCTATTGCCTCACATCCGATATTATCTCTCGCCCATGCTGCAAACTCGTTGGTATGTTCTCCATGAACCATGAACACGACCTCAGTGCCATTCTTGCAAAATCGTGACACCAAATCCTTCAGCTCGGAATCACCTGCATGTGCTGAGAAGTCATATTGCTCTACACTTGCACTTACTTTCACCACCTTGCCATCTACTTCCACATGACCGTTCTCTATTAATCGCCTACCGTTCGTCCCTTCTATTTGATAGCCCGTGAGCAGCACTTTGCTCTTAGGATCTTTGTGTATCTTCTTCAGATAATAGAGCACGGGTCCGCCATTAAGCATTCCCGCAGTGGTGACAATTACAGAGGGTTTAGAAAAAATGTTCTTCCGCCTCGTCATGTTTACAAACTGTGCATTATTAAATGCATCATTCAATGCTTTCGCGTTTTTCAAGAACGAGGGATGATTCTTGAACAGACGGAATACTCCTAGACCCATACCGTCTACATATGGCGTAATACCATAAGAATGCAGAATCATCACGACCTCCTGTGTCCTGCCAACCGCAAAACAGGGCACAATCACATTACCTCCAGAAGCTAAAGTTTCCTTAATAGAGTCTATGAACTCATGCTCCATTTCCTGTCGGCCTCTATGCTCTTTATTGTAATATGTGCTCTCTAGAAGTAAGATGTCGGAGGCGGGAAACTCAGAAGGGGCAGCGCTTTTCATTAATCTTGTCTCTGCCATTCTTATGTCTCCAGTGTAAAACAAGCTGATATCCTCACTCGCTTTTCGCAGATACGTTGCTGAACTTCCCGGTATGTGCCCGGCATTATATAATTCGAACTCATAATCTGAGCCATTTAATGCTACCCGCTCACCATAAGAGACTGTGCGCGTATGCTCATCCATTTTTCTTATGTCCTCTTCGTCAAAGAATGCAAATCCCTGATCCTTACCTACTTTTATTGTGTCTCTACCCAAAAGGATAGTTAAATCCCTTGTCACAGAGGTCATATACACATTAGGTACCATCAAACTCGGGACCATGCCTGAATGATCGAGATGAGCATGTGAAACAATAACAGCCTCAGGCGAGATATCCCCACTATTTAAAGGTACTTCTGGCGGGTCTGAGGGCCGCATCCCATAATCTAAGAGGACTTTACCATCCACTAATATTGCAGAACGTCCTACTTCGTTGCAGCCGCCGAGAAATTTTAATTTCATTTTAGTTTAGTTTAATTAAATTAACCTTCTTTACTCTGCACTGGAACTAAGCCCCTTTCCGTTTTAGTTATCTCCACTCTCCGCACAGGATATATCTTCTTCGCAACCTTGTATATATCCGCCGAGAGTTTACCAAGTATTATCTCCTGTATATATTTGTTAAGTTCTAAGCTACTGGCTCTATTTTTAATTTCCTCCGCCATTATCTTCCGTATCTGCTTTATCTGCGCTTCACTTGCTTTCTTTAGCGTAAAACATGATGATTTTACACGAATGGTCTCGCCATCCTTTGTCAGAACATCCACATTAGACTCGATTTTCGAGCTCCTCTTCCGCGCTAAACTACGTAGATAGCCACCATTTACCTTATGCCCAATGAATCGTGTATGAGCGTTTTTATGCTCGACTTCTGAGATTTCAAATATTAATTTCAAATTTGAATTCTTTATCAGCTTACCTGTGAGGTCACCCACAGTCATTTCCACTCTTCTACCTATTAACTTGGCGGGATCATCTGCCACCGTATCCCCTGCTGTCACATCGCCAAACATCTTCGGTGCTACTACCGTGTACCACTCTTTTGATTTCCACTTATCTTTCAGTCTTTTCTTCGCCAGTTGTACTCACACTCCTTCTTTTCTTTTCTTTCTTATTAAGAATGAAATCATCATATATATGCCTTACTACTAAGGTAATTCAATACCGCTTCAAATATAGCTTTCCCATCCCCGTATGCACCCCTTCCTTCTTCTCCCCCCTTCGCTCTTCTTGACCATTCAGAATCTAAATAGGCATAAAAAGCCCTTTCCGGATGCGGCATCAAGCCCAATATATTCCCGCTTGGGTCACATATCCCTGCGATATTATCCACCGAACCGTTAGGGTTCCAGGGATATGAGGCATAACCGCCTTCAGGGTCAATATAGCGAAATACAATCTGATCGTTCTCCTCCAGCAGCTGTAGATACGCCTCTCGCCCTTTCTCGCTGATGAAAAACTTACCCTCTGCATGTGCGCAAGGCATCTTCATGATACGTCCTTTCTCTATCCCCTTCGTGAAAACACAGTTTCCACGATTTTCCTGTCTCAAGTATACCGATCTGCATTCAAAGCGAGCGGAATCGTTTGTTGTCAATGCTGCCTGCTGCAGCCCTATTTTTTCATCTGCTAATCCCGGCAGTAACCCCATTTCCACTAATACCTGAAATCCATTACATATCCCCAAGATAGGTTTACCATCCTGTATAAAATCGTCTATCTCTTCACCTAATGTACCTCTTATCCGCGCAGCCAGTATTGCCCCGGCGCGTATATAATCGCCGGAAGAAAAGCCACCTGGTATCACTAACAGATCATAATCCTTTAGTTTCCTCTTCTCTCGCTCTTTTACAGCACCTATCAATTGTTTCAAGTGCACAATCTCTGCCGCTGCACCTAGCCGCTTAAAAGAGCGAAAAGTTTCAAGTTCGCAATTCGTTCCTTCTATCCGCAATACGCATATTCTCGCTGGCATCATTTAAAAAAAGAATGCATTGCTCTGATAAATCTTTTTATAGTAAAATCGTTAGGTTTTTAGATAGTTACCTGAGTTTTACCGCAGAGCACACAGAGCACGCAGAGGCATCAGAAAACCTAAACAATGATTGAACACGTCTTAAAGCTCTGTGATCTCTGCGCTCTCGGCGGTGATAAATCGCTATTTTTAGATAGTGTCCCTCGCGACCATAAGCACACCAACGACGGTCTTTCCATCTTTTATCTCGCCCTTTCTTATCAATGCTAATACATCACTCAATTCCACAAACGTTATTGGCAGTTCCGCGTCAGAAACTTTCGTCAGCTCATTCGCTCTATAGATGTGTATTATCTCACTACTATAACCTGGAGCAGGTAAATATTCTGTAAGTTTATACAATTTGGAAGCTTGAAAGCCAGTCTCTTCAATTAGTTCGCGCATGGCACATTCCTCGTGCGATTCGCCTTCTTCAAGCGTGCCGGCCGGTATCTCCAAGGTGTTACGTTCAACAGCCTTCCGGTATTGCTCCACTAACAGTACCTTTCCATCCGTCAAAGAAACAATAGCGGCTGCACCTGGATGAACAAGAATTTCACGTGTTTTCGTCCGCCCATCGGGTAATAAAACGGTATCAAGCCGTAACTGTATAACTTTCCCCTTGTATAGTTGCTTACTCTCAATTGTCTTCGCTTCATTCATGTTAATAATCCTCCTCCAGAACTTTTTGCACCTTCTCCACCAACAGTCTATTTATCAGCTCACCATCCACTTTCCCGCGCAATTCCTTCATTGCAACGCCCATTAACGGCCCCACAGCCCTTTCTCCCTTTTCACGTATGAAATCCTTCTTCGAGTTCACTATAATTTCTATAAGCTGATCTATC
>CBDAFQ010000143.1:0-10711 GCA_965195275.1 uncultured ANME-1 euryarchaeote
GGGGTCATTCCAGTTGCTCAGCCCAGGAAATCGTTTCTTTACCGCGTTATAATCGCACTGCGCACGGATCCATACTGGTTTCATACTTGTATAATACGTACTTACCAGTCGTATCATCGGGTGATTGTGTCCGATCAGGATATATGGTGCAGAGAACAAATCCTGTAGAGGCCATGAATGCCCATGCGTATATCCCACGTGATCAAGCAGAAATCCTTGTGCGCCTTCTATATATATCTCATGCTTCGGCTCTACAGCAGGCAGCAGTTTCTCTATCTGGCCATCATGGTTACCTTTAACGACGTATATCGGCGCGTAGCTAGCGAGCTGAGCAAAGAAAAATGGTACTTCCTTTCTATCTGCAAACGAAATCTGTGGCACGACATGCTTTATATCGCCCAGCAAGAGTATCGCATCAGGCTCAACAGCTTTAACACATCTTATCGCGCGCTCTAACAATTTATCCGTTTGACTACCGATATGTATCCCTTTTTGTCTTAGTTCCACTTCTATGCCCAGATGTAGGTCGGCAAGGACTAAGATTTTATATTCGCTCTCAACGACCATCGCGGGCTCGTCTAACAGAGGTTTCAGTGCTATGTCCATTTTCTATTCTTTAACTAACCACAAGATTAATTATTGATACAGATTAACACAACACTTTAATTTTCTTTTTTACAAAAAGAAAATTTAGTCTGTGCTAAAAGAAAAACACAAATGTTCTTTTGGTAAAGCTTTTCTTTTTAAGAAAAGGTTTGTGTAAATCTGCGTCATAAATCAAATTTATTTATGGGTAGAAGTTATACTTTATATACAACAAGATACTACACGATGAAATGGATATTAATGGCATGTTTCATGCTTGTCTTATGTGTTGCCTGTGTGAGTGGCGAGTCCGAGCTAGTAGTAGGCGTAAAACCTGCGGAACCGTTCGTCATCGTCGCCGATGATGGTTCAGTGAGCGGGTTTAGCATTGACCTACTAGAACATATGATGGCACAATTGGAAGAGCCTGTTTCTGTCTCATACCTCGTTGACCCCAACATGCCAACGCACCTGGCCTCGATACGAGCTGGTAAAGTTGATTTCGGTATCGCGGCGACAACTATCACCTCAAAGAGGTTATACTCTTTCGACTTCAGCGAACCATTCTATATATCTAGCTTGGGGATCATCGCCGAAAAAGGACGTAAGCCAAGCCTACTATCTCAAATATTCACAAGAGACATCCTAATTATCCTCATTATCGTCCTCATATACATTGTCATCGTAGGCCACATCGTTTGGTTCATCGAGCGAGAGGAAGAGGGGCACTTCCACACAAGCTACATTAAAGGAGTTGCAACGGGGATTTGGTGGGCAATTGTCACTATGTCAACTGTGGGCTATGGAGACGTATATCCCAAAAAGCCTCGGGGCAAGGCATTCGCAGCTTTAGTCATCATCAGTGGCATTGCCATATTCGGTTTTGCGATTGCAACGCTCAGTAGCGCGATGGTGGTCACTCAATTGCCTACTTCAACCATCCAGGGTCCTGGCGAGTTATACGCTAGGCCCGTGGCCGTCATCGCTGGAACCGAGTCCGTCATCCTGGCCGAAGAACAAGGTATGCATCCGGTCCCCGTCAAATCCATCGATGAGGCGATCGCACTCCTCAAGGCGAGAAAGGTAGACGCTGTCGTCCACGACACGCCACTTCTCAAATACTACCTCAAAAACCACCCCGATCCCAAGCTGGCACTAGCACCTCGGACCTTTGATTCGTTCCTTTATGGTATCACCTACCCAAAAGGCAGCCCCTGGTGTGAAATACTCGACCCTAAACTCATTAAGACGATATACGAGGATGAGTATCACAAAGAACTACACATCAAATGGTTCGGCGTAGGTGAATAAGGCACCTGCAACTCGTATTCGGAGATCGCGGGTAATTGTAGTGCCCCCCGAAAGTATAAAAAGGTATTCTTTTTGGATTTAAAAGTTTTTGAAAGAAAGGGTTTTTAATTTTTTAACTATTAGATGATTATTATAGATTAAGAGATGACCGAAGAGGATCTAAAGAAGCAGGCAATGCAGTTCCGCGAATTGGTCGGTGATGATCTTTTCTGGTTCACAGTATCTCAAAACGTCATGACGATGGAATCGGACAGACAGAAATTTGAGCAGTTGGCACTCGCGATCTTAGAATATTTCGACTGCGACCGGTGCTGCAAGTGCTGTCGCGAGATGCCGATACATCTGAATGATGCCGATTTAGAGCGTATTTACCCGCTTGACGGTGCTGCTGTCTTTGATAAGCTGGATGAGAACGAGGTAGATAACTACTTGAAGACGCCATGCCCGTATTTAAACGGTGACGCATGCACAATTTACGATGCACGACCCACATCATGCCGAATGTTCCCCTTTGTCGTTATTCGACCGGTTCCTACATTGCAATTATGCCCCTTGGGGAAGCGGATATTCGAGTCTTTTAAAGCTTTAGCACGCAAGTATGGCAAAAAGGATTTGAAGGTGGAATGGGAAGAAGGTGTTTCCGAAGCGACAGTGCATGATCACAAGCTAAACGCGGTAAAAAAAGCGGTCTATGTCGCGCTCCCTATACCTGTTCTGGAGAAGTTTTTAAAGTATCTGCGTGCTGAAAATGAAAACAGGTAATTGAAAAATTAATCTACCAATCTAATTGCTCCTCTGGGACATACATCCACACAAGCTCTACAATTACTTCCGTTAGTATTATAACACTTGTTGTAGTCTATTCTTGCTTTTTCTCCTACTGCTCTAATTGCATTCGCTTCGCACACCTCTACACATTCGCCACATCCGGTGCACAGTTTCTGTTCAACTACCGGAATTGTCATTATCTATAATCTTATCACACTGAATATATATTCATAATGCCTGCTATCCCTTTTGGATAGCAAGAAGAAATCGAAAATCATTTATACGCGGTTACCCGATAGTACTCTGATTACTTATGTCGCTTAATGAAATATTGGACGATATAATATCTAAGGAAGTGTACAAAGCGGAGAAAGTAGAAGCTGAACTATACTATGCTTTTTTAAAATTACCAAAGGACACCATAGCTAAAATAGAATCAGATAAAGATTTTAGGGAGAAATATAAAGAAAAAATAGGTGACGAATTTCAAAAACAAGGTTACGATGATTTAGAAGTACTTGAGATCAACCCATCATCAAATACCATAAAAGTTAGATATACCGGATATTATAGTGGCACAAAACAATATCCTGAAATCCATTTAAAAACTCTTTTAGTCTCTTATGAAGAAAGGGGTAATGATATACGCGATCCCGATGTCTTCGATGAAATTGTAGAGCTGGCAAGATTGGACTTAGACGAAAAGGACAAAAAAGATTTGAAGGAAGAGAGACTCAGTCATTTCGCTACTCTGTTTAAAGAAGCTATTTATTAGCTGTTCCGTAATTGTCGAAATCTCCATTGAAATCACTATACGAAATGGATAAATATATAATAGAACGTAATTATAGTATCTGTGTATTCCTATAGTTTTTGTACTTTTAATGGAATTACTCTTCATTCCGATAGAGGAGAAGAACCTTGAGCAAGTATTTGGAACAGAATACCGGGATTATAAAAAGAAAGTCAGACGTTGGATTTAATTTAGATATATTTATTTTATAAAACAATTAATTAACAAATTAGTTATAGTGTAAGTGATAGAAAAAAAATGCGATTAATACTTCCGCACCCCGGGCATTTCTCCGCTTTGAAAGAGATAATAGCAAATAAAGAATCCAAGGGTCTGAAGGATGTAAGGGAGGTCGACATGGCCGGCTCGCCGGAAGTGATGGGGAGCGGAAGAGCGACATTGTATGCACCGCTAATCGAGGATATAAAAGAGCAAACAGCATATGCGCATCAGCACAATGTAAAGCTAAATATCGCTATGAATGCATCTTGCTTTGGTGGTTATCATCTAACGCTTGAAGGCTATAAGGTCTTCAAATGGTATTTCAACGAGCTTAATAAGGCCGGCGTTGATGGCGTTACGGTGGCCGAGCCATATCTCGTAGAGCTTTTGCGTGATTCCCCGATGGAAACGGTAATCTCATGTGTGGCGCATGTCGATTCGCCGCAACGTGCAGAATTCTTCGAGGACCTTGGCGCTGATGCGATCACAGTGGATACAAACATAAACCGGAACTTTGAGGTCTTAGAAGCAATAACGAAAGCGGTTAACTGTGACATCAGGGTAATAGTGAATGAAGGCTGTCTTTATAAGTGCCCATTTCGGCATGCTCATTTTAACCTCTTCTCGCACATAACCGCGTCATCCCTGAATGCTCGAAGCCAGCCCCTGAACACTTTTGGCGACTACTATTTTGACAAGTGCATTTCTATCCGGGTAAGGGACCCCGCGCAGATTACAAGGTCGCCGTGGATAAGACCGGAAGACATGAAGGAATACGAGGAGATAGGCGTAAGCGATTTTAAAATTTCTGGTAGAGCGAATGCGGTGAACTGGATAATAAATTGTATGGCTGCATATTCTCAGCGCACGTTCGACGGTAACCTGCTTGAACTCCTTGATTGCCCATCGGAACTCCGTTATATGTTCCAGATGGATAATAAACTCATGGACGGCAGCATAAAGCAATGGAAGAACTGCAAAAAGATATGTAATGAATGTCACTATTGCGATGAACTAACAAACAAGGTGTTGAGAGTGATAAAAAAATGAAAGAAGAAATAGGTGAGGGCAGGCGAAAGCTCGAGAAAGAACTGCGTGCTTTAGTGGGGAACATATTCGTGCCGGAAGCGAAGGTATTTGGGATGGTTTGTGGCTGCGTAGGTTTCGCGGCGGATCTGAGAGGATTGCATGGCGATGATGTGGCGGTGTTCAAGGATAAGATAAATGCGGTTCTGGAAGAGATAAGTCTCTCGGTTGGTGTAAAGCCAGAGTTCACGTATGCGAGGAAGCTACCAGGTAGCGAAGAAGTGGTCACGCTTACTTCGCGTGAATTATGCGAGCAATGCAAAAGAGAGTTCGCAGGCTCGAAAGCAGCCCCAAGACCTGATATAGTAATACTAAAGAAGAAGCGGTGACCCAAAAATAAAATATAGAAAAGTTTTTAAAGGGAGAAAAAAGAACGTTTAACTATAACGGCAAAAACTTCACTTTTATGTGCTAAGGACGCACAAATTATGTTGTTTGTCCATTACAAAGATAGGGCTATAGGCAAAGAAGGAGGGGGAAAAGAGCGCGATGGGAGAAGAGAAAGAGCTATTTATAAAAGTTCGAGGTGTGAATAAACAATTCGCAGGTAAAACGGTATTGAAGGACATAAATCTAGATATAAAAGAGACGGAACCGTTAGGATTGCTCGGTAAGAGTGGCGCCGGGAAATCTGTCTTACTCCGTATGCTCCGAGGCACAGAAGAATACGCGCCGGATAGTGGTGAGATAATTTTCAGGTTGGCGTATTGTCCTTCCTGTACGTGGATAGAGGGCCCAAGCAGGGTAGGCGATAAGTGTCAGAAGTGTGGTACAGAGTTTGAATTTAAGGAAGTGAATTTCTGGCAGGATACGAGTATGAAGAGGACAATGAAGAGTGCGATTGCGATCATGCTCCAGCGCAGTTTCGCCTTGTATAGTGACGAGGGCGTCATCTGGAACGTATTAGAGGCATTGGAGCGGACACGATATCCCAAGAGTAAGCGGTTGAAGAAGGCATACGAAATCCTGGAATCCGTAAAGATGTTGCACCGTGTAAATATGCCTGATACAAGAGACCTCAGTGGCGGCGAGAAACAGAGAATGGTGCTTGCTAGGCAATTAGCGCTGGCGCCGATTCTGCTTTTAGCCGATGAGCCCACAGGTACGTTAGACCATGAAACGGCAAAGGTGGTGCATCGCGCACTGATAGAGACCACAAGAGGTGGAACAACATTCCTCGTTACTTCTCATTGGCCGTATGTGATTAGGGAGTTGACAGAGGAAACAGCATGGTTCGATAAGGGCGAAATAATTGAATATGGCCCGACAGATGAAGTGGTGACTCATTTTGAGGCGGAAGTAGGCGAAATAGAGCGTGACGATTATAAAAAGTTTGGCGATCCGAAGATAAGGATAGATAGGCTGAAGAAATATTACCTATCTGCATCGCGAGGCGTTGTGAAGGCGGTGGATGATGTCTCGTTCGAGGTAAATGAGAATGAGATATTTGGTATTGTCGGGCATAGCGGTGCGGGAAAGACGAGTTTAATGAGGATTGTAAGTCATTTAGACCCGGGGTCAGGTGGCTCTGCGTGGGTGAGAGTAGGAGATAGATGGTATGAGGCATCAAAGGAGGATGCTGGTACATTCATAGAGAATGGCGTAATTGTGGGTGGCACGACCGAGTGGAAATCCCATTTTGTGGGTGTCTTACATCAAGAATATAGTCTGTTTCCGAAACTCACGACGTGGGAGAACCTCACGCATGGTATAGGTCTCGATATGCCAGAGGACTTAGCAAAGATGAAAGTAAACTTCATGCTCAAAGGAGTGGGATTCGGAGAAGAGGAAATAGCGGAGATACTGCCAAAAACGCATGATGCACTGAGTGTGGGCGAGAAACAGCGGATACTTATTGCGCAATTACTGATGAAAGAGCCTAATATTGCGGTCCTTGATGAGCCAACCGGGACAATGGACCCGGTAACAAAGAAATACGTTGGCGAGACGATAATAAAGGCGAGGGAGAATCTGGGTATAACTTTCGTTATTGTCACACATGACCTTGATTTCGCAGAGAAGGTATGTGATCGAGTAGCGAAGATGGAGAATGGGAAAATAATAGAGATAGAAGATTTGAGGACGGGTTAATGTCACACGGTAATTTCATTTTCATATATGGTGCACAATAAGGGTATAAAGGTCGTGGAACAAATGGAAGAAAAAGAGGTAATAGTAAAACTACGTGATATATGTAAGGAATTCGATGGCAAAGAAGTTCTGAAGAATGTGAGTGTGGATCTAGAAGAAGGGGCGTCTTTGGGTCTACTTGGACGCAGTGGCTCCGGGAAATCCACTTTGCTTCATATGCTGCGAGGTACTGAAGAATACGCACCTACAAGTGGCGAAATAATCTTTAGAGTGGGTATGTGCCCTTCATGTGAGTGGGTGGATGTACCAAGTAAAGTAGGTGAGGCATGTATTAAGTGCGGCGCGAAGTTAGAATTAAAGGAAGTGAATTACTGGAAGGACAAAGAAGCAAGGAAGAAAGTGAAGAGGGCTGTTGCGATCATGCTCCAACGTACTTTTGGGTTATACAGTGATGATACCGTCATGTATAACGTAATACAGGCACTGGAGAGCAGGGATTACCCGGTATCGAATCGGTTTAAACGAGCCTATGATCTGTTGAAGTCGGTTAGAATGCTACACCGTATTACCTTCCCTGCAGTTAACCTTAGTGGCGGCGAGAAACAGCGGGTAGTGCTCGCAAGGCAACTTGCGTTAGATCCTATCTTACTTTTAGCAGACGAGCCCACGGGGACATTAGACTTTGAGACCGCAAAACTCGTACACAAAGCGCTGTTGGATTGTATAAAGGGTGGGATGACTATGATTGTTACTTCCCACTGGCCTTACGTTATTAAGGAACTGTCAGAAAAGACGTTATGGCTTGACAACGGCGAAATGGTGAAATATGGCGATTCAAAGGCGGTGGTGGAAGAGTTTGAGAGTCAGGTGGGCGAGATAGAACGTGAAGAATATGCTAAAATAGGCGAGCCGAAGATAAAGATAGACCATTGTAAGAAGTATTATTATTCCTTATGGCGGGGAATGGTAAAAGCAGTGGATGATGTCACACTAACAATAAATGAGGGTGAAATATTTGGTCTCCTAGGCAAGAGTGGATCGGGAAAGACAAGCTTATCGCGGATTATAGCTCAAGTAGATCCGCTAACGGATGGCTCTATCCAGATACGGGTGGGCGATAGGTGGATAGAAGTGGGACGGGTGGCGGAAACGGGTGTGTGGCTTGCCTGGAGTGCGACTACGCCTGGAATGGGTGAGCAAGCGGCAGCACGGGTGGTTATGCTACATCAGGAATACTCATTATATCCCGAACACACAATATTAGCGAATCTAACCTCCTGTATCGGTTTGAAGATGCCCGAAGAGCTTGGGCGGATGAAAGCGAAATTTGTTCTGCAAGGGGTGGGATTCAGCGAAGAAGCAACGGAGGAAATACTGCCAAAAACGCATAGTGAACTGAGCGTTGGAGAAAGACAGCGTATTGCTCTTGCTCAGGTAATAATGAAGGAACCTGCAATAGCCGTGCTTGATGAACCAACAGGCACAATGGATCCGATAACAAAGAAATTCGTTGCTGATTCTATAAGGGCGGCACGTGAAAACTTTGGGGTGACGCTCTTAATTGTCACTCACGACACGGATTTCGCTTACGATGTCTGTGATCGGATAGCGCACATGGAGAATGGCAAGATAACGAAGATAGAAGACTTGAAATACGATACCGAGCAAAAATAATGGCAGTAGGTAGAGAGACGCAGATGTTAGCATGCAGGAAAGGGCAGGGGCTTGGGTTAGGTGGCGGTATTGCCCAGAGAGGTACATTTGCGAAAGCATGGAAGAACGATGTAATTGCGGTTGCGATGTCTCCGGGTACAAGGCACGTGCCAAAGCCGGTATGCGAGATAACCACGGAATTAAGGGGTAGAGGAGTATCTACCGGTGTACTAGTCTTGAATGCGGGTAATGGGACACCGCGTGATGCACCAAGGACTGGTGGACATGGTTCAATTTTTGGATTGGAGCAAAAAGAGATAGATATAATTGGTGGGCATAAGCTTGCCGTATTACATCATGGCAACGTAAAAGAGCATTTCATCTATAAAGTGCGGCTTGAGTTGAAAAAGATCCCGATTTGTGCTATCATCCTTTGTCAAAGCCCGGTAGAGTTTAAGGAGTTCGAGCAGGTAGGTGTAAGCACGAGAAATAAAGAGTGTAAAACGCCGGGTAAAGTTGTGGGTATTGTGAGTGGCATTGTGAGGCGTGAGAGTGTTCCGCAAGATAAACTAGACGAAATCGTGAGCAAAGTGAGAATGTGCCTCAGGGAAATAGAAGAGCGCGAAGAAAAAAGAGATAGCACTGCTGTGGGATGAAGACACAGCTTTTAAGCGGTATCTTGTGGATATGGGGTTTAATTGTGAAGTAGTAACACAGACGGTCTTAGTTGCTCCTTTCTTTTCCCTTACTGGTTATAAATTGTTAATAGTACCCGCGGGATTTGGGAATGAGTCATATTCAAAGATATTGGTAGGGCTCAGAGCAAAAAGTGAACTCATAAAAGATTTTGTAGAGGCGGGTAAGAATATTGGTGGTGAAGAAGCATAAAGCAGCGATGATAGCGGAAAAAGAAGAATGCATGTGTGATGGCTACTTTACGGATGTAGGAGAATAAGGCGAGATTTTTTTAAAGGAAAAGGGAGGGAAAGCGATTTTGGTCATCGCGGAATACGGAGCTGGTGCTATTATTGCTACAACAATCCATGAATATCCATCCAGGGGATTTATAGAGTATTGTGTGGGGAGAAGATAATTGTATCTAATTAATACGAATATATATTCATAAGCAAACATAAAAGTTATAAACTCGCTATCTAAGTATAAGGGGGGGAGATATTGTGTTCAAGAAGATAGAAAAAAGAGATGGTAGGGCAAAAAAATTCGAAGTAGAGAAGATTACAAATGCAATTGCAAAAGCAGGTGCGGTGACCGGCGAATTTGATTATGAGATAGCGCAGAAATTGACCCTCAAGGTTTTGAATTTAGCACAACAGGCGATTCCCCGTGATATACCGACAGTGGAAGAGATACAGGATGTAGTCGAAGAGATTTTATTATCCTCTCCCTATCGCAAAACGGCTAAGGCGTACATTATTTATCGAGAGCAGCATGCGGGCATAAGAGAGATTACTTCCAGAGCGAATGTTGACCTGGTTGACCAATATTTAGAGAAGATGGACTGGCAGGTGAACGAAAATAGCAATATGTCGTTCTCCCTCCAAGGGTTAAACAATTATGTCTCGTCGGAAATCAGCAAAATCTACTGGCTGGTTAAAATTTACCCGCCGGAAATCAGGCAAGCGCATTTAAATGGTGATTTCCATATACACGACTTAAATCTTCTCTCCGTTTATTGTGTTGGCTGGGACCTTTTTGACCTTTTGGTAGAGGGATTCAAGGGTGCACCGGGGAAGATAGAAAGCAAACCAGCTAAGCATCTCCATAGCGCTTTAGGGCAGGTAGTAAATTTCTTTTATACGCTTCAGGGTGAGGCGGCGGGCGCGCAAGCGTTCTCCAATTTTGATACGCTTCTTGCGCCTTTCATACGATATGATCGCTTGAGCTACAAAGAAGTGAAGCAGGCATTGCAAGAGTTTGTATTTAACATAAATGTCCCTACACGTGTGGGATTTCAAACTCCGTTCACAAACATCACCTTAGATTTGACGGTTCCTAAATACTACGCCGACCAGGGCGTGATTATTGGTGGCAAGCTACAGCACGAGACGTATAATGACTTCCAGGAGGAAATGGCGTTGTTCAATAGGGCCTTTTTAGAAGTGATGGCCGAAGGTGATGCAAAAGGCCGGGTATTTACTTTCCCTATCCCTACCTATAACATTTCCAAGGACTTTAACTGGG
>CBDAFQ010000144.1:0-4998 GCA_965195275.1 uncultured ANME-1 euryarchaeote
ACTGGTTATAAGTAAGGATGAGCTAGACGAGGTGATTTATGTTTTGCGTGAGCTCATCAAATAAAATTACATTGTATATACAGTATAACTTCTACCGACATAGTTTAATTTAGGACGCAGATTTACACAGATTTACACGGACTTACTAAACTAAACTAAATTTAAGTTTGGCATTGTTGATCTTTATAATCTGCGTTAATCTGCGTTAATCTGTGTCTATAAAAGATTTTAGTTTGTTCTTGTATATAGTATAAGTTCTACCTATTTAAGACGCTGATTTACACTGATTTGATTTTTTCTGTGTCAATCTGCGTTAATCTGTGTCAAAAAAATAATTTATTTTAAATTTGTACTAGCTATTTATTGTGCTCCATTCACACGTAGAGAACCACCCGCCAGCCAAACCACAAACATCAGCACAAACAGCAGTCCCGCATACCCCAGAAACAGCAATCGCACACTGAATATATCTGATAGCGCACCACAGACAATAGGTATAGTACCCATACTTGCGTAAAAAGTCATATAATAAATCCCCATTATTTCGCCTTCCTGCCCTTTTCCTGCCGCTTTCGATGCTAAAGTCAACGTAGCGAGTGAAATCGCGCCCAGACCAGCACCGAGGAACACACCAGTTATAAAAAGTTCCAGGACGCTAGTTGCAAAGCCGAGCACAAGCAAACCACAAACGCACAAGAACAATCCGATAATCGCGAGCTTAAACTCGCCTACCCGCTTCATCAGCCGGTTGAATCCTACCTGCAGTAGCACAAAGACCACGAACATCACTGTAAGGATCGTGCCAATGAGATCTTCCGCAATCTTAAAGTTATCAATAGCAAAAGGCGCAAACGTTGCACTCGTCATGGACGCAACACCAAGACCAAAAAAGATCACGATACAGCAAACTATCAATGCCCTTTTACCGTCTACAGATAACGATAAACCTTTCCTCTTATCTTTCATTTCCTGCACCTTCTGACCTCTTTTTGGCTCTCGAACAAAAAGCAGCACTAATACTGCACTTAATAGTGCAAAGGCAGCGCAAAAGAGAAACGGCATGAAGATACCATAGCGCTCAAACAGAAACCCTCCTGATATAGGTCCTGCCGCTAAACCGACGCCCAAACCTATGTTGTACACGCTAAGCGCATGCCCGCGTTCTTCGTGGCTCGTAACATCCGCGAGCAAAGCAGCAATTGCTGGGAAGAACAAACCTGCTCCTGCGCCTTGTAACGCTCTTACAAATATCCAATCATAAGTATTTCCAGAAAATGGGAATAGTACCGCAGCAACTGCGTAAAGCAAAAGCCCGATTACAATCAGCGGTTTCCTGCCTACAATATCCGATATAATACCACTGGGGAGGTTTAGACATAAGCTTACAAGAGCAAAAGTGGCGATTATCAATCCCGATACAAGAAATGGGTTTGCTATATCCGGACTTCTTACCCACTCGCCAAGCAGTGGCGCGATAACAGTAACGCCAAATTGCGTGCTAAAAACGCATATCGCGGCGATTAGAACGACCCTTGAAAGTCGCCGGTTAGGGTTAGTATGAAAACGAGACATAACACATATAAAATAGTCTTTCTATAGCTAAAGAACAAAACAAAACAAAATGAAATCAATTATTGACACTGATTAACACTGATTAACACAGAAAAAAAATGAATCTGTGTAAATCTGCGTTAATCTGTGTCCTAAATTAAATTTATAGGTAGAAGTTATTTTTCGTCTTCCAAAACCTTCTCGAACTCAACCATGAGGAAATCGATAAAATCGCTGACACCATTATCGCACTCATCACATCGTCCTTCGGTGACGCTGCCTCTTTTCTCTATGTAGTTCCGGATCATCATCGCAGGTACATGAAGCGTTTTAAATAGTACCGCATGAGAGAAAGCATCCAATACCTCTTTGGGGTCTCGTCCTTTCTCTATATACTGTATAGCTTTCTTCCTCTCTTCCGCTCTTATACGCGAGCCATGTTCATAAAGCATAGCAATAAGCTTTTCCGCCTCTTTACGGTTCAAAAGCTTTTTAAATAGTTCTACCTCTTCCTCTATTATCTCTTCCACTTTATCAACTTCAGAAAGCCGCTTCTTCAGGTTCTCCTCGCTTATCTCGTATAAACTGTCCAGGTTATACAACTCTACACCCTCTATATCGCCTACTCGCGCCTCTACATCTTTCGGATTCGCTATGTCTATGATGAGCAGGACGTTATCATTTATACGATGTTCCATTACCCGTGTCATCAAATTATAATCCAGGACATAATGTGGTGCAGATGTAGTGCTTATGGCGACATCACAGACCGAGAGATACCGCTCACTTTCGTCCAGTTTCGCCGCCTTGCCGCCGACCTCTTCTGCTAACTCCTTCGCTCGTTCATACGTTCGATTTGCGATAAACATCGCTTTCAATTTCTTCTCTGATATAGCTCTTGCTACCAGCGTACCCATATCTCCCGCACCTAATACTAAAATGCTCTTGCCTTCCAGCCCCCAGGTAACGTATTCTGCAAGCTCAACCGCTGCGGAACCAATAGAAACAGACCCTTCATTTATTCTCGTCTCTATCCTCGCCCTCTTCGCTACTTTTATCGCTCGGTCGAACGCCATATCCAGAATAAAGTCGATTGTACCTTCTTTCTTGCTATCTAAGTAGCACTTCTTTATCTGACCTAGAATTTGGTCCTCGCCCACCATCATCGCTTCAAGTCCACATGCGACCCGCATGAGGTGCCATAAAGCGTCTTCACCGGCGAAAATACCGCAGTTACGGAATTTATTGTGGTTAACGATCTCCTCTAAGATCGCTTTCGAATTGTCCGAACTGATATACGCCTCTACGCGGTTACAGGTATTTATAATTGCATATCCATCCACACGCGGGTCATTTACGAATATCTCGGGCTTTAAACGCTCGCCTATCTCTTCCAGTTCCTTTACACTACATTTTTTATACGAAAACCATAAAGTAGCAAGTTTATGCATATCTATCTCCTACAATCCTAAAAATAGCCTTTTCCGCAATATCTATGGGCGCATCCAGTGCAGACCAGCATTCCGGATCGTCCAAAACACTGTTCAAAATCGTACGTCGCTGCTCTTCGTCATTTATCTGCAGCTTCAAATAACGTCTGAGCCGCGATTGTATCTGTAACATTTTCGCCTCTCTTTCGCCTACGAGCGCTGCGATCTTCTTCTTCATATATCGTGCCATTGCAGGCCCTTTACCGGCTGTTGAGACCGAAATAATGAATCCGCCCTTGTTAATAACCGAAGACATAAACGCATCCCCGTAATCAGCATAATTGATAAGCAGCTCACATTTAGCCGCCTCTTTTAGGATACGATCATTTAACTGTCGGTCATCGGTACAAATGAGTAATAAAAAGGCGCCCTTTACTAGCTCTCCTATATCCTGCTCCCTCAGATTGGATTGGAAGCATCGAATTACGCCTTCTTTACTCATAGATTCTATAGACGGTATAAAGTCAAGGCTGTAGACCTCTATAATCATCTTTCCGCCGGCACTATCAGTATCCAAGATCTGGCGTATTTTACGTTCTGCAACGATACCGCCGCCAAAAACAACTATTCTTTTACCTGAGACGTCGACATATAGTGGGAGCATAGTATCTATGGTACTCTGTATTAAATGGTCTTTGCTAACTTTTAAACCTTTCGCTTTTTCGCCACGTGACTTTGACATCATCGGGTCGGAAATGAGGATTAACTCCTGAATTTTCTAGTGGCGTTGTGTCTCCGTGTTTGTACATTATCAGACCAAGATAGGCAATCATAGACCCGTTATCCTTCAAATAGCGGGCTTCGGGCACGTAAAATCTTGCTCCGCGGTCTCGGCACATTAATCCTAGCATCTGCTGTAACCTCTTGTTCGCGCCTACGCCACCAGCTAACAGCAGCTCGTCACGGCTGCAATGTGCCATCGCTCGCTCGGTTACTTCTGTAAGCATGGCAAATGCAGTCTCCTGAAAGGAATAACAAATGCTCGCCTTTTCTTCCGGATGCGAATCCGTTGCGGCCTTAGCCGCAGTGCTCAATCCCGAAAAGGATAAATCCATACCCTTTATTATATATGGCAGCGGGACATAGTTGGTGCTTTTAGATGCCCATTCCTCTATCTTCGGGCCTCCTGGATGGCTCAGACCCAGGTAACGAGCGAACTTGTCTATCGCATTCCCTAATCCTATATCCAGTGTCTCGCCCAAGACCCTGTATCTTCCCGCACGGTATGCCAGTACCTGCGTGTTCGCTCCACTTACATATAGCACTACCGGGTCTCTCGTGCCACATCGCCATCGCCCGATTTCTATATGTGCGATGCAATGATTAACGCCGATTAAGGGTTTCTTTAACGATATTGAGAGCGCTCTCGCTGCGGTCGCTACAGTTCTGAGACAGGGACCCAAGCCAGGCCCCTGCGAGTATGCTATCGCATCTATATGCTTTAATTGTATCCCTTCTTCCTTAACAGCCCTTAAAGCTCTTGTGACTACCTCTTTCATCTCCGATGCGTGATGCTGCGCCGCTTCACGCGGATGTATACCGCCCTGTAACGGCGTATACGTCGATTCCGCATCGTATAGTACGTCCTCTTCACTAACCACTGCCGCGCTTAGGTTCCATGCCGTCCCTTCTAGCCCTAATACTATCGTCATTATCCCTATCATAAATAAAAAGCCTTTCTTTCAAAAAGAAGGTTTTACCAACAACTTTTCTTTCAGAAAGAAAACTTGACTAAAGAAACATTTTTTACTTTCAGTAAAAACCTTATTTATCTTTTAGCACAGGTATTATGCGAATCTTTTTTGTTGTATATAACGTAGAGCCTCTGGAAGCAGACCTATCCCATCCCCATTAATAAATCAATTTACTATTTTTACCCATTTTTCAGATAATTTTTGTTATAGTTATTTAAAACCGTTTTGTACTCATTTGCGATAGTATTTTCTAAATATAAGGA
>CBDAFQ010000145.1:0-11632 GCA_965195275.1 uncultured ANME-1 euryarchaeote
TTATCTAAATATTATTTATAATCACAATGGCTACAACTTCGATCTATCATAGCACGTTAAAGGAAAAATTAGATACTGAGCTAGATATAGCACTAGCGGCGAGGAAAAAGGGCCTTGACCCCGCTCCAACTTATGAAATAAACATAACAAAAGACCTTGCAGAGCGAGTCGAGGCACTCATAGGGGTAAAAGGTTTGAGTACGAGGATAAGGGAACTAGAGCAAGCGGGTAATAGCAGAGAGGAGTTGGCACTAAAAATCGGCTATGACTTCGTAGAGAATAAGTTTGGCGAGTATAGACGGATAGAGATCGTAGAGCTTGCGGTAAGAACCGCAGTTGCGATCCTCACCGAAGGTGTAGTTGCGGCACCTATCGAAGGTATATCTCGTGTCGAATCAGATAGAAACGATGATGGTAGCGAGTATATAAAAGTATTCTATTCCGGTCCGATAAGAAGTGCAGGTGGAACTGCACAGGCGCTATCTGTACTGGTTGCGGATTATATAAGGTGTAGGATGGGCTTTGCCGCTTATCAGCCACGCGAAAATGAAATAGGTCGGTACGTATTAGAAGTTTCAGTATACGAGCGAATAAGTGGCTTGCAATACAAGCCTACGGACGAAGAGATAAAGGAGATAGTGCGTGGTTGCCCTATTTGTATTGATGGAGACGCAACCGAAGATATGGAAGTAGGCGGCTTTAAAGATCTCCAAAGGGTCGCGACGAATAAAATACGTGGTGGTATGGTGCTTGTCCTCATCGAGGGGATCGCAATGAAGGCAACGAAGATAAAGCGGCATGTTGACCGACTTGGACTCGAAGGCTGGGACTTCTTAGCAAAGTTGGTGAAATCAAAAGGCGAGAAGAAAAAGAAGAAGTTCTTAGGCGATTTAATCGCCGGTAGACCCGTATTTGGACGACCATCGGCAAAAGGCTCCTTCAGTCTCCGTTATGGACGTTCTCGCAATACGGGCCTCGAGACAGTCGGGTTAAACCCCGCTACAATGTCATTGCTTGGATTCGTCGCTGCAGGCACGCAGATAAAACCCGAACTACCCGGTAAAGCTGGCTGTGTTGTACCTGTTGATACTATAGAAGGGGCAACAGTGAAATTAAAAGATGGTTCCCTTGTCAGGTTAGATTCCGCAGCGGCTGTTACTAAACTAAGAGACGAAGTGGCAGAGATAGTGGATGTAGGCGAGATGCTCATAGATTATGGCGATTTTTTAGAGACCGGACATCGTTTAATGCCCGGTGCATACTCGCATGAGTGGTGGTTACGGGAATTGGAAGTGAAATCAAATGAAGAAGCGGCTAAATGGTGTTTGATGCCGCCTAATCAAGCAGAAGCAATAGAGCTTGCATCCCGCTTCGATGTACCGTTACATCCGGCATATACGTATCTCTGGGCGGACATAACAGAAGAGGATAACGCATATTTAGCGGACTCTATATGCAAGAAGGGCACTTTGGAAGAGAATACGCTCTTTATTCGCTCTGATGATAGAGGCAGAATAAAGGCGATTCTAGAGGATTTGCTTGTCCTGCATCACATTGAAAATGGTTCTTTAGCGATAGATGAGCCAGATGCTCTGTTAAGGTGTTTAGGGATAACCTGTGATTTGAGGCGAGACGAATCCACGCGGGTAAAGACGAGGAACAAAGCACCGACAAGAATCGGTGTTCGCATGGGTCGACCGGAGAAATCGAAAGAGCGGCTGATGACACCTGCACCGCATTCTATCTTCCCGGTAGGCGAATACGGAGGAAAGAGCCGGTTACTGAAGGAAGCATTAAAGAAGAAGGTGATAGAGGTAGAAATCGGCATGAGACGGTGCAACGAATGTGGTAATGAATTCATATCATCTTCATGCATCTGTGATAAGTGCGGCTCTTCAAACTTTAAAACTCCTGGCTTGATGCAAGATGCAAGATCACGGCTAAAAACGGGTTCTCGAGCTAAAAAGAGCATAGATCTGTGGAATTATTATCATGCGACTATAAAGAAACTGGGTGAATTGCCTAACAAACATAACGTGAAATGCGTGCAGGGGCTTATTTCAAAGCATAAAGTGGCTGAGCATTTAGGTAAGGGTATATTAAGGGCAAAACATGGCGTGTTTGTGTTCAAGGATGGCACGATAAGATATGATTTCACGAATCTACCGTTAACGCATTTCAAGCCTAAAGAGATAGGTTTGAGCCTGGAGAAGGCGAAGGAACTGGGGTATTTGCATGATACTTTCGGTAAGGAATTGGAACGTGACGTGCAGATAGTAGAGCTCAAGCAGCAGGATATTGTTATTTCGCTTGATGCGGCATCGTATTTGCTAAAGGTGTCACAATTTCTGGACTCTCTGCTCTCTAAATTCTATGGCTTATCGCCTTATTATGGTGCATCAAACAAAGAGGACCTTTTAGGGGAACTCGTGCTTGGGCTGGCGCCACATACTTCTGCCGGGATATTGGGTCGGATAATAGGTTTCACAAAGGCTTCGGCCTGTTACGCACATCCTTTTTTCCATGCAGCGAAGAGGAGGAACTGTGACGGTGACGAGGACTCCGTCCTCCTTCTGCTGGATGCTCTTATCAATTTCTCGCTCTTCTTTTTACCTGAGAAACGCGGTGGCAGAATGGATGCGCCTCTTGTTCTCATTCCGTTCATCAATCCGAAGGAGGTAGATAAAGAGGCACGTAACGTTTCTATCGCTCGTGAATACCCATTGGAATTCTACGAGGCTGCTTGCTTGGAGAAGCTTCCAAAAGAGGTGGATATAGAGACTGCGTCGACCAGAATAGAAGAGCCAAAGGATGTTTATGGATTCCTTTATACTCATGAGACAACAGACATCGCAGCAGGTCCTTTAAATTCGTTGTATAAGAGTTTGGGTACTATGATGGAGAAATTGGATGCGCAGTTGCGATTAGCGCGGATAATAAGGGCTGTGGATGCACCTGAAGTGGCAGAAGCGGTCATAGAAAACCATTTCCTACGTGATATAAAGGGTAACCTCAGAGCGTTTGGATCTCAGAGGATGAGGTGCAGTAAATGTAATGCTAAATACAGGCGGATTCCGCTGAGTGGCAAATGCACGCGGTGCGGCAGTAAGATACTTCCTACTGTACATATAGCAAGTGTGAAAAAGTATCTCGACGTCTCGCTGCGTATGGCAAATGAGTATCATCTTTCTGATTACACGCGACAACGGCTGGAGCTGTTGCAGAAGGATGTGAATGCGCTCTTTCCTGATGCCGGGAAGCAGCAGAAGGCTCTAACAGATTTTATGTAATAAGGGGCCAGACCCCCCTTATCAACCCTCCCAGCCACAAGTTTATTCATGTGCGTATGAGTGATAACAGGGTGGGGCCCTGCCCCCTTATCAACCCTCCCGGCCACATGTTTATTCTTGCGGGTGGGAGTGTGTGCCGAGCAAAGTTCATATTATCCAACTAAAATTGATTATTGACACAGATTAACGCATATTAACGCAGAAGAAACAAAATCCGTGTAAATCAGTGTCCTAAACTAAATTAAATATGTGGAAGTTATACTTTATATACGACAAGAAAGAAAAATGTTCGACATCATGCATAAAGCATTGAAAAAGGCGTTGGAGAGCTGCGATCAGGTAGAAGTCTATGGTGAGTGGGGCAATGTGTTAAGCATTGACCTTGAGCGCGAGGAAGTCAAAAAGGTGAAACACGTTAAAAGCGCAGGCATTGGCGTGCGAGTAGTATTATCAAATAGAATTGGGTTCGCGTCCACCACGGCTTTGGAATCCGAAGCGATAGAAACATGCGTAGAACATGCAATAAAACAAGCACGGGTGTCTGATCCAGACCCTCATTTCCTGTGCTTACCGGCACCATCAACGCAGAGCTACACGAAGCCGGAAAAGACGTTTGATCCACGAATAATTGACCTTCTCGAGGGTGGGGGCGGTGATGCAATAGAACATTGCAAAGAGCTGCTGACGGGAATGAAATCGTATAAGGTAAGAAAAAGCGTAACTTGTAGACCAACAGAAGGCAGCTTCGCCGCTGCACAGGACGAAACATACATTTTGAATTCCGAGGGTATCGAGACGAGTGATACCGGCACTTATGTCGCCGCAGGAATAGCGGTTGTGGCAAGTGAAGATGATGGTGAAGAAACTTCTGGCTGGGAGGGAAAAAGCAGTAGGATGCTCAGTGAGATAGATTTTGATTGGATTGGTCGGTCGGCAGTGAAAATAGCTGCGGATAGTTTAGGTGGTAAGAAGCTAGAAACGAAAGAGATTCCCGTTATCTTCTCGCCTAGAGCGGTGCAAAGTCTTTTCGCTTACACTCTGATCCCACAACTTAGCGCTGAGAGCGTGCAGCGGAGACAATCACCTTATCATGGTAAGAAAGGAGAGGAAATTGCGTCGGAGAATCTTTCGATTATTGACAATGCTACGATGCCGTTAGGGATAAATAGCAGGCAGATGGATGGCGAAGGCGTCCGCTCAGAAGCTACACGTTTGGTTGATAAGGGCGTGCTAAAGAACTTCCTCTATGATTCCTACACTGCAGGCAAAGACAATGTGAAAAGCACGGGTAATGCAATAAGAGGTTTTGACAATTTACCCGCACCCGGAGCAACGAATTTCACTATAAGTGGGCGTAAAGCTACTACGGACGAAATGATCCGCGAAATAGGCGATGGCCTGTTTATAAACGATGTGATCGGTGCACATACCGCATCAAGAGCATCCGGCGATTTCTCTGTCGTTACTCAGAATGCTCTTGGCATTGAAAAGGGAGAGTTGTATCCCGTTACACAGGTGATGCTCGCAGGCAACATGCAAGAGGTGCTGAAACATGTGGAATTGGTTGGGACAGATACACGGCAGATATCTAATGTGGTCTCGCCATCAATTATGGTATCAAAGCTGCAGGTAGTGTCGTAATTAAACGCCGGACACCAGCGTAGCAATACCTACTGCACCTGCGTACTGTGAATTAGGCGGGACAGTAATATCAATGCCGAGCATAGTCTCAAATTCGTGCGTCACCCCTTCTATTAGCGATACACCGCCAACAAAGATAATCGGCGGTCTCATCTCCATCTCCTGTATCTGATTTTCATACACCTGGTTCGCAACCGACCTGCAAGCAGCAGCAGCTACGTCTTCTCTCTTCACCCCGGAACCAAGGGCAATAACAAGACTTTGTATTCCAAATACCATGCAATAGCTCTGCAACTCGTGTTTCACTTTTGACTTCAGCGCCAGTTGTCCCAACTTCGAGATGTCCACATCCAATCTATGCGATGCCACTTCCAGAAACCGCCCGGATGAGCCACCACAAATACCGCCTAAATTGAAACTAGTTGCTATACCATCTCGCATCAGAATCAACTTATTGTTCATTCCGCCTATATCAATCACTGTTGCATCGCCTTTATGCTGTCGAGAAAGCAAAGCCGCTCCTTTCGCGATTACACTCACCTCTTCTAAATTGAGTCCCGCCTTCACATGCTTGCCTACAAGTTCACGTCCATGACCTGTAACACCAATCGCATCCACATCCGTTCTCGAAATACCCGCACTCTTTAACGCCGATTCTATCACTTCATCCGCACTTTCTACGGGGTCTGTTGTTGGTATCCAACCTTCCCCCACTATCTCATTATCCTTCATCACCACCGCTTTTGTGGTAGAAGAGCCGGAATCAACGCCAATTGTGATCCCTTCCTGCTTCTCACGCATTAAAAGCGACTTCCGCGCTATTAACGTCTTCAGCGCTTCCAACCTCGAATATATCTCTATCTCCTTTGGCTTCTCCACATTTGAATATACTATAATTGGTATATCAATTCGCTCATGCAGGAACCTTCTTATCGTATCTTTTACTATAGTGCCCTCAGCACATTTGAAGCAACTAAGAAGTAGAGCACCTTTTATCGTAGGGTCATCTAACATGGATACCGCTCTTGCCATCATCATATTCAGGCTGGGACTTTCTACCTCGAATCCAACCTCTTTACACGCCAGTTCCACCTCCGACAATTCCATCTCTGGATAGACCAGTTCTATACCTACCCGCTCTGCTATGTCGTTAAATATCCATTGGATACCACTGTATTCTGTACCACAGGATATCTGTGCAACTCTCACCTTCTCCATTTTAGCTTCACCCTTCCTTCTTTAACTGCTCTAAAAACGTCATTACTTCCGATACCATCTCTTCCACTTTCTCGCCGCCTTCATACGCAACTTCTAACGTCGGTATCTCGCGCCGCCTTATCAGGTACTTGAAGAATTCGTCTGCAACTACACAGCCCATGCAGCCAAAAGTAGGGGGTGCATCGCTCAATATAATCGAAGCTTCTGCCGCCTCCAAGAGAGGTACAAGCAGCCCTATTCGCCCTTTTAAGCCTGCGGGTTCTTCCACTGAGACATATCTCAACGCCCTTTTCAAGTCCTCCTCGGTGATATTCAGCGGTGGTGCGTCTATTTCAGCATCCCTCACGTGTTCACCTATTTCTTTCATTAATACTATGGGCTCATGCCCGCCTCTTTCTACCAAATCCGCCAGTATCATGCTATTCGGTGGATACACCAGTACTTTCATCTTATATCTTCCTTCCCATTTTTCTTAATGTATCTAATAATACAATATCAAATTATTTTAACTAATCTCTTATGTTCTGATTTGTATAAAATCTTCATCATCTACTACACAAGTACCACCCATTTTACAATTAAATGCTCGAAATCCACAAGATTTTGAGCTTTTACTCAACACCGTTACTTGTAATGAAGAACTCGCAAGATGTATCTTCAGGCATAGACCTGTGCTTCTTTAAGATGGCTCTTCTTTTACCTTGCCCTTCCGCCGCTTTCTCCAGTTGCACTATTACCTTCGAGATATGCTCGAGCATATATCCGCCAGAAGGACGTAATTTGCCTTTCTCTATATCTGCATATACCTGATTTGTTATTATAACAACGAGGTCATGCCTGCGTGCGAGTTCTTGAAGATGCTCTATCTGGTTTGCCAATACTCGCCTCAAATATATACTCCGTTCTTCGTCCAGCTCTAATCGATAGAAAAGAGTCGCGGAATCCAAGATTACTAGTACAACATCGTCCATTTCCTTTATTACCGTTTCTATCTCTTCTATGCTTGACGTTTGCTGCTCGAAACTCTGTGGCTCGTATATTATTATCCGCCGTGCTATACTTTCCACATCTTCGGATTCAGCATTCGAGCTGGCTATCTGTATGAACCTTTCAGGCGAAAATCCTTCGCTATCTATAAAAATTACGGCCTTACCAGTTTTAGCACATCCTATCGCTGCCTGGAGGCAGATATTGGTCTTCCCGCTGCCCGCCTCGCCGTATAACTGCGTTACCGTGCGTGACTCGAACCCGCCGCCTAACAGCTCGTCTATATCCTTACATCCACTGCTATATCTCGTAGGAAGTTGCATAGAAACCTTTTCTTTAGAAAAAGAAAGCTTTACCAGAAGAAAAAGGTTTTCGCTATAGGAATAATGACAGCACAAACATGAGACATAATACACCTACTACGTCGGTTAAGCTGGTTATTAGTGGTATTGTATCGTTATCCGGGTCCAAACCAAATCGGAAGGATAATATTGCGATGTAATAAGAAGCGAAGTTAAGAAAAGTAGTGCATAAAATGCCGCCTATGAGCGATATGGCTAGCATCTTTAATAATGATGGTGTGGCTACGCCAAGGCAGCTACTCGCAATGAATGCCAAAATGCCAACAAATGAAAAAACAAATACGGAGAGGATGTATATCACCGCGAAATTAGCAGAGACTAGCTTATCCGGGACACGCTTTGGACTCACCGTCCCGATATGAAGCATAGAGGAAAGACGAGCACTTAATATGCCGCCTAACGCATTGCATTCACCCAAAAATGGAGGGATAAGTATCAAAATCGAAGGAATAGCTATTAAACGTTCCAACGCCATATCCATCCTTATTCCGGCGAGGGTGCAGAGAATAGCACAGATGAAAAGCATTGGTATGCTTTCTACAAAAATACGCTTCACAGCAGCATCGTTTGTCTTCAGACCTTTTATGGTACATAAAACAGCCACTACGAGGAATGAGATTGATAACAGAGTAACCGGAGACAACCAGCCCATAAATGCAATATCGAGTGAGTTCAACTTTAACAATACAACAGCAGCCAGGTACAGAGAGGGTATGGTCACCATGTCACCGGCGGATGTGATTATCGGAGAGGACATATTGTCCAAATCCCAGTGTCTATTGTAGCCGGTAATAGAGACGAGAATCGCAATGCCGAGCAAAATGATTCCCGAGATTATGCCGCCGAGTACAGAAATGAGAATAAAGCCTTGTATAGGGATACATGAGATTCCAAACGCATCTGCCATTATCTTCGCCAATGCGCCAAGGATAACAGAAAGGATAAGCGTAAGTGACAAAGAGGCATAAGCATTTTGATATAACACGCCACCCTCTCTCAGCGTTGGAGAAAAAAGACCCAGATGCATAGAAGTTCCTAATCGCGACACCAGCGCACTGTAGACATTACCACGCAAGGCAATTGCAGGTGGTATAAGTATCAGGAGACCGGGGAGCAGTTGCAACATGCCCGTCATAAAACTCAATCCAATTCCAGCCAGAAGACCGGTAAAAGAGCAGAATAGCAGTGAAAAGGGCGCTTGCCTAAATAAATCAGAGAAGTTGTGAAAAAAGGATGTGACTTGGCTGAGGGGAGCTACCTGGATATGAGCAGCAACAAGCGCTGAGCAAAAGCCGCTGGGCTTCGCTTTCTTTTGCTCTTTTTGCATTTCCATACCGCCTTTTAGCTCTGCCATCGTTCTCATGCTTACCAATACTAATGCCCGCGTTCAAACCATTATCCAAGCTATCCGGGGGCTCAGTATCCGTTTCGCATTCCATATCCTGCATGTGCCTCATTCTCTTTTCTTATGTTTATGTTATCCCTTTCATTTATAAATATAATTTAATAACAATGTCGCCAGAAGAAGAGAAACTGGATGAGATACGGAAGAGAATAGATGAAATAGACGCTGCTATTGTTGATTTACTTTCCAAAAGGATGGCATATGCGAAGCAGGTAAAGGATGTGAAAGTGCGAATGAAAATGCCTATTAAGGACAGACGAAGGGAAGAAATGGTAATAGAGAACTGGTGTGAGCATGCAAGAAGGAATAAAAGAGGTGGTGAGTATGATTTGAGTGAAGAGATGATGAAGAAGATAGCAGCACTTATAATCGAATATACGGTGAATAATGAGCTGCTAGCTAATAACTCAGCTATGAGCGTGTGATTGAGAACATGGAACTCAGAGTGAGGACGGCGAAAGGATTTGAGGTGAAAATAAGGGACTTTGAAGTTGCTGATATTAGAAGAGTGATGGAAATAGAGGTGGGTTCTTCTCTGGATGGCGATGCGGGATTGTATCTTGAGCTACATGAAGAATGGCCGGAGGGGTTCTTAGTTGCAGAGAGCGAAGGGCATGTAAGGGGGTTCATAGTTGCTATTTTAACGCCGGACGGTGAAGGGCGAGTATTTGCACTCGCTGTCGAGTCTCGATTTCGAGGGCTAGGTGTTGGACGCGTGTTATTAAAGGCTGCTTTTGGCATGCTGCGGAAACGGAGAATAGGATATGTTGAGTTGGAGGTCAGGGTAAGCAATTCGATAGCTATGGGGTTATATAATCGTATGGGCTTTATGGAGGTGGGTTTTTTTCCTTGCTATTACAAAGATGGTGAAGGCGCAATACTAATGAAGAAGGTTTTGTAATTGCATAAAAATTTAAATACGATTTGGAGGAACTCACAAATAATAAGTTACCAGAACCGTAGCATTTTCCAATGATTTCTAAGACACCGATTAACGCAGATTTAATAATCCGGTCAGTAGCGTCTGTGTAAATCTGTGAAATCTGAGTCTATGATAATTATCAAAATTGGTAAATTATTTACCGGGAGTTCCCTAGCACCACCTTTATCAATCCCACTGGTCCTGTCATCATCATGTCGCCACCGGGGGCGGAGAAGATCCCCAGCCCTTTCATCTTCGCCCTCTGCGGACCTGTCAATGAGATTATATCGGGTTTATTTCCGCCTACTACCAAAGCACCATGTCCACCATCATCAAAAACCTCTTTGTTGGTTATAGTGCCGTCAGACAGTTTTTTTATGTAGTAATCGAGCTTTTGTTTGTCAAGCATGCGTGTATGATGCTCAAAGACACCCTCTATCCGGTTCCCGACCAAGGACATCGCAATAGTATGTGCATTACCGACATTTATGCAGACAGCACTCGCCTTCTCTTTTATCCGTTCGTCTTCAAGCGAGCCCAAAATTGCTGCAGGTCCCGTGTCCATCAAGAGGATGTGTCCATCATACCATCTTTTCACCGAGTGCAATAGCGAGTGCATCCTGCTGAAGTTCTCCGGTACGGTATCTAAATAGCCAAAAGAATCTAGTCCACCCTCCAGCTTCTCCTCGATTAAATGGAACCTATTTTCTCTATCAGTAACTCCTTTTGGTGCAACGCCGTGGTCCTGAACAGCTATTGCGATAACATCAAATGCCGTTTCAATACCGAAAGAAGAAAGGAAAGGCAAAAGCTGGCGATTTAAATCGGAAACAATTATAGGCTCCGCATTTTCTCTTATGTGTTCTACCTCATCCTCGGTTATAATCTCGATCCCATAGCTTTTTACGATTGCCAAGTCGTCTCTGATAGTTCTTGCCGCCGTTTCGGTCATATAAACCTTGTGTTCCCGGACATGCTCGAGTACCGCACGTGTGAAGGGACCCCCGCCCATGATGTCTCCAGAGATGACTAAATCCCCTTTTGAGTTACGCACTTTTGCAGCGAATGAACGGGTGGGCGAAGGCAAAACGAGTTTGTATGCGTTATCAAAGCCGTCCTTATCGTCATAGACCATTATATCCTGTGTGCCTGCTCCTACATCTATCGCAAGTATCCTCATAACGCTTCGTGAAACCCTTTTCTTAAATTATTCTAATAATTATAATCAGTGATAAATAAATAAAGGATAAAAGTGGAAAATGAATGATGAAGAATACAACCTAGAATACTTCAAAGAGAACGAATTAATAAGGAAAAAATGCGAGAACTGTGGCACGTGCTTTTGGACTCGTGATAATGATAGAAAGACCTGTGGCGATGCACCATGTGATATTTATTCTTTTATAGGCGAGCCGATATTCAAAGAGAGAAGCGTGGAGCAGATAAGAGAATCATTCCTCTCTTTCTTCGAATCGCACGGGCACAAGAGGCTGAAACGGTATCCTGTTGTTGCTCGATGGCGAGATGACATCTATCTGAACATCGCTTCCATCTCAAATTTTCAACCTTTTGTTACCGCAGGCAAAGTACCACCACCTGCAAATCCGCTCGTCATTTCTCAGCCTTGCATAAGACTAGAAGACCTTGAATCTATCGGAAAAACCGGTCGCCACCTAACTGCATTCGAGATGATGGGTCATCATGCGTTTAATAAGAGGGGCGATGGGGGAGAGGAGACGGGAGAGATATACTGGAAGAACGATACTGTGAGGTATTGTGATGAGTATCTGAGGCAACTTGGTGTGGA
>CBDAFQ010000146.1:0-5202 GCA_965195275.1 uncultured ANME-1 euryarchaeote
GATTCGAACCATCGATCTCCGGGTTATGAGCCCGACGGGATCTCCTAACTACCCTACCCCGCTTTATTGTACACCTACATTATAATAAAACAGGGATTCATATAAAGGTAAATAGTAGATTGTATAGCGGTGTAAAAAAAACACAAATGTTCTTTTGGTAAAGCTTTTCTTTTTAAGAAAAGGTTTGTGTAAATCTGTGTCCCAAATTTAACAAAAGGTAGTTATACTTTATATACAACGAGAAATGAGTAGAATAACGGGCGTTTTTAACAATAAGAGATCAGTGGAGCTTGTACTCAAGAGTTTAGAAGTGCAGAGAGGTAAAGAAGAGGAGCTATTTTGGTTATGCACAGAAAACGGCGAGTTCTATTCCAATGACCTGCAAGACTTAAGCCGAAAAGTGGATAAAGGTAGTAGAAATTGTATGGGATTTTGTTACGCCAACTCAGCTCTTTCAATAAAAGGCTTAGAAAGCAAGTTCGTAGCAGACGCAGAGATATATAATTTGAATGAATTAAAGGGAGAATACGATATAGAAGGCGAAAACAGCTATGACATGCTTCTAAAATTAGTAGAGAAACATGGTTCTTTTGGTTTCCTCACTAAGATTGAAGGTGCATATGCTCTTGCATATTGGATAGACGATGAGTTGTACATAGCCAGAGATATATTGGGCTTGAAAGCTGTTTATTTCGCGCATAGCGATGGATTTGCATTTGCATCGGAGCGAAAGGCATTGGAAGCGATGGGATTTCATCATGCAATTGGACTTGAACCGAGAGCACTCTTGAGATATAAGCTAAAAGAAGACCGATTGTGCATCGAGAAAAGGCATTTCTTCTCCATCGTGCCCGAGCTAAAGTCGGATAAGGTAGAGATAAAGGAGAAATTGCTGAACTTGCTGCGTGCGAGTATCCAGAGGCTGATACCGCCCGATGAACGATTTGGGGTGCTCTTTTCCGGTGGGTTGGACTCCACACTCATCGCGTATTTATGTAAGGATTTAGACGCGGATTTTGTTTGTTATACCGTGGCGGTTGAAGAGCCGGGAATGAAGGATGCGGAGGATTTGGACTATGCGAAGCAGATTGCGGAGGATTTGGGCTTAAAACCAAAAATAACGAAAATGAGGGCTGATGTGCTTGAGAAACCACTCCATGAAGTCGTTTCTTGGATCGATGATACAGACGTTGTGAAGGTAAGTGTGGCATTACCGCTATATGTAGCATGTGAGTACGCAAGGGCGGACGGCATAAAAACGTTATTATATGGTCTCGGCACCGAGGAGCTGTTCGCAGGATACAGGAGACATAAACATGTGAAACAGAATGAGTTGAATACTGAATGCCTATCGGGTATTCAGTGGTTGTATGAGAGTGACCTTTATCGAGATGAACAGGTGGCGAGAGCGCAAGGGATTTCGTTGCGAGCTCCATTTTTGGCTACGGAGCTTGTGGATTACGCATTGAAAATACCAGCAGCGTATAAGCTGGCGGGTAATGAGAACCGAGTGATTTTAAGAGAGATAGCACGAGACCTTGGTCTGGTGGCGGTTGCGAGCAGAAAAAAAAGGGCGGTGCAGTATGGCTCCAACTTCCTTAAAGCGATAGATAAAATCGCCAGACGAGAAGGATATAGGTATAAAAGAGAATACCTCAAAACTTTATATCCATCGCGGAATGTGAAGTTGGGCTGTCTCTTCAGTTCGGGTAAGGATAGTACTTACGCGCTCTGGCTCATGAAGAAGGTAGGCTACCCCGTGGCATGTCTAATCACCCTGAAAAGTCTGAATCCTGAGTCGTATATGTTCCATACTCCTGCAATAGACCTGGCAAAGCTGCAAGCCGAGGCGATTGGTTTGCCTATAATAATGAAAGAGACGGAAGGCAAGAAAGAAGAGGAACTGGATGATTTGCGCGATGCATTAAGGAAAGCAAAGCGGATATACGGGATAGGAGGTGTTATAACCGGTGCATTATGGAGTAATTACCAAAAAGTGCGGATAGAACGGATAGCAGCAGAAGAAGACCTCAAAGTGTTCTCTCCATTATGGCATATGAACCAGGAGACGGAGATGCGGCTCGTGGTATCATATTTCGATGTGATCTTATCGGGCATTAGTGCTTATGGTTTAGACAAGAGCTGGCTTGGTAGGAAGATAACCGTGGCGGATGTTGATCGATTGGTTGCACGGGATAAATATTTTTTGAACATCGCAGGAGAAGGCGGTGAATTTGAATCTCTGGTGTTGGATGGGCCAATGTTCCAGAAAAGGCTTGTTATAATGGAAAGTGAGATAGTGGAGGAGGACGAGAATACTGCAAGATTAGTGGTGAAGGCAGCGAAATTGTTGGATAAAACTCAAAAAAATCCGGAATAAACTACAATTCTGCAATGAACCGGGGATTGATGTCAAGATTAATGATTTTAACCCTCCTGTTGATTAGTTTACGGGGCACGCCTCCACCGCCCGAATAAATTGCGTAGCATCCCTGGTAGTTCGTCTGGCATCATCATAACAACTCGCGGAACTCATCAATACTTATCTCAGCATCTCTTAAAAGTTTTCTTAACAGCCCTTTGCCAAGCACTTTGTGTTTCGGGATCGTTAAAGGCTTTTTGCTTCTATCAGATTTGTGCCACATACGGATATGGCTTCCTTTTTGTCTTACGACCACATAACCCAGCTTTTCAAAACATTTAACTGCCTTTTCTCCAGAGACAACGGGGGATCTTGCTCATATCGCTACTGACACAACGTGGTAGCTGAACTCCTGGATTGCGTCAAGATGTTCCACAATTTCTTCCTTCTGTTCTTCAAGGCACAGTTCAATCACCTCATGTATGTTTTTTAACGCTTCGTCCAGTGTTTTTCCCTGCGTATAGCATCCCTGAAGAAGCGGGCATTCGACCACAAAAAAACCATCTTCATCCTTCTCCACAAGAACAGGTAGATGAACTTTTTTAGCTTCTCCCATTTTCAATCACCATTTCAACATTTATTTAGCTTCTTAAATAGGTTTACTAAAAGTCCCAACCAATTCACCTTGCATTGAATTGAATATATCCTGCCGTAAATCATCAATATACTTATCCGGCCCATTTTCCTGTTCTATCAAAACAGGGCACATTTAAGTGTACTCTATCGGACTGTCTGAACTTTTATTTCTGTTTATATGCGGCTCCTACTTCCCTGAGACTATCGGAACAATCCCCTCTATCTATCTGTATCTCGATTAAAGCAAGTTCATTATTGCGCTCACGAGCCTTTTGCAAAGCCTCCTCAAGCTCGCCCTCAGTCTTTACGGCACAACCCCAACCTCCGTTGAAGATCAACGGCAATTTGGAATACTTCCACATATGGAGGTCATTAAACGCGCCATCTCGCATAACACGCTCTATAGTATAACCATCGTTATTTATAAGAAATAAACACCGATAAACTGTGGGTGCTCCTCGTGGATCACAGTTTTACCTAACAGGGTAGACGCAAATGGGTAGCCACTGTGATCGATTAAATCCTGTAATTCATTTTAAATCCTGAATCGATGAGCTTCTATACCTACCAAAATGACTGGGTCCTTTGCCGCATCAAGCAACTCAACCGCTTCCGAAACTGCTTCATCCATAGCCTCTTTATCGCTTGGAATATCTGTATCGGCCACGAATGGACCGGGTTCTTGACATGGCATGGAAACAATATCCGTTGGAATTTCAATATATACCGGGCGTTTGAATCGCAAGCATGCTTCGATTGTTCCGTCAATCTGCCGGGGTGCCTGGCGAGGACTTGTCAAAATGACTGAGGCAACTGTTATCTTTTCGTAAATGTTGTATTGAAGATTCATATCTCAAATAGTATGATGAAGCAAATGATGATGAGACCGTTCGGAGATCTTAGGCCCTCCGCTTATTACTATGAGTGGCAACCTTTCCGCAAAAGCCCCGGCAACTGCATTCAATAGGCTTAACCCTCCCACACCATAGGTAACGCATACACCGCTGACACCGTTTAATCGGGCATATGCATCGGCCGCATAACCTGCGTTCAGTTCGTTGCAATTGCAAACCACTTCTAAATTACTTCCCTCCAGAATAGCAAAGAAATCCAGAACATAATCGCCTAGTACGCCGAAAATATGCCTGAGGCCTGCTTGCTCCAAACGTTTCGCAAGAAATGTCCCTACAGTGACATCCTCGCCACGCCGTATTGAAATTCGGCGCATCCTTGGTGTGTGCAGATTTTCTGACATGATATTTTTAGTTCTTTAAAAATAAAGCTTTGTTGTCATTTCACAACGGACTTTCACTTATCTCGATATTATTCTTCTCAAGATCCGCTTTACACACATACACTTTTTTGTGCTTAGGTAATGTACACAGTAGTTCAATTTTCTTATAATTTGTATCTAATAAATGCTCTTTAACCTGAAGATGAACTTCTTCTCTCTTTTTTGGATAGGCACTCAAAAGAGAACCTGTTAGGGTATGAGGCTCTTTTTCAGCGATTTTTTTAAAACACATTCTTAATGCGGTAAAAAAATAGAAATTCTTATGAAGCTCTTCTAAAGCCTTTAAAGCCATCGTGCAGTATAGCTGTGCATCTTGTTCAAATAAACTTTCTAATCCATGAACTTTTTTGGTCCTACCTAAAGATATAACTAATGCTACCGTCTCTTTTGTAATCCATTTATTCGACTGAAGTTGATCTAACATTGGTTCAAGGTCCTTATCAGTTCCTCCAATAGACTTATCAACGTAGATATTTCTTATGACTCCTTCAATTGATGGAATAAATGTTTTAAGAGAACTTATATAACCCATATCTTGAAAAGACTTTAAACCTGCTTCTATTTCATTTTCTTGTCCTTTTACGATTTCACTATTCAAAAATAATCCCCGTAGTTTTTCAATTGTTTCCGAATTTGAATAGTACGATAAAAGATCGGGTGAAAAGTTTAGTTCCTGGCGATATAACATCTCAACAAAAGTTGACAATGGGTCTGATTCACTATCCAATATGATTTTAAGTATAACTTCCCCAAATTTTGTTACTTTGATTATATATCCCATATCGTACTGGAAATCTCCAACCCCCCCTGCGTATGCTACTTCAAATTCTATTATGCCCATTTCTACTAGTCTAAATAACCATTTACCGGTATAGATTTCTGGGATTTCATCGGGTGAATAGTCGAAGAA
>CBDAFQ010000147.1:0-7571 GCA_965195275.1 uncultured ANME-1 euryarchaeote
CTTTGTGGATAAGACACAGGAGCGGGTAAATGGCACAGTGCATATGAAATTAGAAAAGGGTGTCGCAAGAGTAATAGGGAGAGAATCACAAAACGCATTATATTCTAAGGACGTATCGTTCGATGCGAAACAAGAGCAAAGAGGTGCGGAAGGGTTCTCGCTGTATCACGGCTTTCAGTCTAGTGTCTTCTGGAAGCGATATTCCGAATGAAATCTGTGTAATCTTGTGGTTATAAAAAGGAGTAAATAACTTATTTCATTCATAAAAGGCCATGAAAGCAACGGTGCGAAGATCAGGGCTAAAAGGCGAAATAAATGCGCCACCTTCTAAAAGCTATACTCATAGGGCTATTGCAATAGCTGCACTGGCAAAACGGAGCGAGATTCAATATCCCCTTATCTCTGACGATACAAAAGCTACAATTAACGCTGCTAGTTCTTTAGGTGCAACTATAGAGGTAGAGCAAGCGAGGAAAATAACGGTAGAAGGCACTGATGGGCGACCGAGAACACCGGAAGACGTGCTAAACGCTGAGAACTCGGGCACCACATTAAGATTCTTCACTGCTATATCTGGTTTATGCGAAGGCGCGGCGGTTCTAACAGGCGATGCATCGTTGAGAAAGCGACCGAATTCGCCTCTGCTTGGGTCGCTAAACGACCTTGGTTCAGAAGCTTTCAGTACAAAAGGTGATGGAACAGCGCCAATAGTGGTAAAAGGCAGGTTAAAGGGTGGCGAAACGACGATAGATGCATCCGTTAGCTCACAGTTCATATCCGCTTTGCTCATCGCGTGCCCGTTCGCAGAGAAGGACACTTATATCACGGCAAATAATCTTGCCTCTGTGCCGTACGTGGAAGTGACAATAGAGGTATTAGAGAAGGCAGGGATAGAGGTCCCTTTTTCTCGCTCAGCCACTGATTATTCGTTTCACGTAGTAGGCGGGCAAAGCTATGAGCTGCCGCGGTTTACGGTACCCGGAGATTTCTCTTCCGCTTCCTATCCTTTAGCAGCAGCAGTAATCACTGATTCCAAGCTGAAGATGCTGAATTTGTTCCCGTCTGCACAGGGCGATTCCAGGATAGTGGCGATATTGAAAGAGATGGGTGCAGACATAAGGTGGGATGTGGAGAGCGGGATTGTAGCGGTAAAAGGGGGTAGAGGGACTCTAAAAGGGATACAAGTGGATATGCGAGAGAATCCGGACCTGGTGCCCACGGTAGCGGTATTAGCGGCTGTTGCTGATGGCATTACTGAGATAACGGGTGTGGCACATTTGAGATATAAAGAGACGGATAGATTGAAGATGATAACAGAAGAATTGAAGAAAATGGGTGCGAGAATAGAGGAAAAGGCAAACGGATTGCGAATAGAAGGGAAGACGGATTTGAAAGCAGCGAAAGTATATTCGCACGATGATCACCGATTGGCAATGGCTTTAACTATCGCCGCTCTTTCTGCACGTGGTGAGACAGTTATAACGGATGTAGAATGTGCTAAAATATCGTATCCTTCTTTCTTTGATGATATGCTCGATTTAGGTGCTGAAATAAATATAAAGTGAACTCATGTGTGTTCGGTTAAATGTTGAGTCGTACTTAACCGAACACCTATGGTAAAAGTTTAAATGTAGGAAAAAGATATAGTGTTTTACACAAAGCATGAATAATCGGGCAATCAAAAAAGGCAAAGACGCCACGATAATAAACATTGGGGATGAAGTATTACGAGGAGATGTCGCAGATACTAACTCTTCATGGCTTGCAAAGCGGTTATTCACCCAAGGAGTTGCCGTAAAGAAGATAATGGTGGTGGGCGATGACGAAGACGAGATAAGCGAAGCGATAAATAGCAGCAAATCTGATTTTGTCTTTGTCATTGGTGGGTTAGGTCCAACGCATGACGATGTAACGAGAGAAGGCGTGGCAAAAGGTGTGGGTAAACCATTGACGAGAGATGAAGAAGCGGAAAGAATACTGACGGACAAATATGGGTTGAGTGGCATTTTATTAAAAATGGCAGATATGCCAATCGGATCAGAGGTTATAGGGAACCCCGTAGGTACTGCACCGGGATTTAAAGTAGATAACGTCATTGTTATGCCAGGAGTGCCGGAAGAGCTGCGAGGGATGTTCGAGGGCATCGCTTCCTCGTTTCGTGATGATAATGCGATAATGGCGGAAGAATGGGTATTAACAGATAAGCCAGAGCATGAGATATTAGATGTTCTGAACGAAGCGGTAAGGACGTTTACAGATGTAAAGATAGGGTCCTATCCATACATGGCGGGAGATGAGCGGACTTACAAAGTGCGTATAAAACTCGTATCTCGGGATACTGAGACGATTAAACATGCGAAGAAGTGGTTAGAGGTGAGTTTATAATGGCTAACGAGTTGAAGGATGAGATAAAGACGTTCAATGCGAAAGATGTGCTCGTGGATATGAAAGACATCTCAGGCTCTATGTTAGACCTCGCATATTCTGCAGTGCTATATAGCAATCCCGAAATAGCGAAAGAGGTGTTTAAATTAGAGGAGAAGATGCATTCGCACCTTTATAAACTGAGAATATCGACAATGTTAGGTGCACGGAACTTAGAAGATGCAATAGAATTCGCAGGGATATTGCAAATAGCATCTGCTGCGGAGAAGATCTCAAATGCCGCGAGCGACATAGCGAAAATAGCTACTTCTGTTGATATAACCGGGTATCTAGATCGTGAGGATTTTGAAGAGGCTGTATTAAACGTAAAGATAACGCCCACATCGGTCTTTAAAGACAAAACGCTAAAGGGCTTAAAGCTCGAGACAGAAGCGGGAATGCGGGTATTAGCGATAAAACGAGGCTCTAAATGGATATATTCGCCGGATAAAAACGAGCGATTGCTGCTGGACGACCTGATTATCACTTCCGGTCCCACAGAAGGCATACCTGCGTTCTGTAAGATGGCGACAGGAAAGGAATACAAGGAGAAGGAGAAGGGTGATATAGTAAGGCGAAGAATAACAGAAGAAATCGCGGACCTCATCGCAGATATGAAGAATATGTCTGAGTTGATGGTAGGTCTCTCGTATTCTGCAGTCACGTTTTATAACAAAGAGATAGCAAATGAGGTACGAGATCTGGAAGAGTCAATGGACCGGATGAAAGAGGAGCTGGAGATATTAGTGATAGAGGCGGCGAGAGGGGTAACAAAGAGGAGTAATTTTAACGAGTTTCGGGGCTTACTTCATGTTGCGGTCTCTTCTGAAGTGATTTCGGATGCAGCATACGAGATTGCCGATGTGGTGCTGCGCGAAATCAGATTGCATCCAGTATTTTTAGCTTCTATCGAAGAGTCCGATGAGATAATATTGAAGATGGAAGTGAATAACGCGGTTATATTTGGAAAGACGCTAAAGGATCTGAAAATAGAGACACGAACCGGTATGTTTATACTGGCAATACGTAGAAAAGAGGGTAAATGGGTTTATAACCCTTCTGGCAGTGTAGAGATAAGGTATGGTGATTTGTTGATTATGCGTGGTCCAAGAGAAGGCGAGGACAAGATGAGGGAGATTTGCGGTGACGAAAGAGAGTGATTCCGGATGCAGGATACAGGTTATATCTGCATCGTAATAATTTCTCGTGGGAATCAGTATAATCTTGTGGGTATATTAAACAAATAAATGTAATTATAAATGTATTATGTAGCATGGGGTCGTGGCCTAGTTTGGAAGGGCAGCGGGCTCCAGACTCGCCGATCGTGTGTTCGAATCGCACCGGCCCCATTAGTGGTAGGATGGCAAAGCAGAAGAAGCCTAAAGGTAGGGTTAAGGGACCCAAGAGGGAAAAGGAAGTCGAAGAAATGGAGGAAATCGAGGAAATCGAGGAAATCGAGGAACTGGAGGAAACCCTTGATTACATGTCCACCGAAGAGTTGGTAGAGCACATGGTATCATTGGGCTTAAATGTTACAGAAGAGCTCGCGCTGGAGCTAGCGAAACGAGAGGATGCACTTTTTCACATCCGGAAGATACTTCAGGACGGTATGTATTGGCGTCGGACCGGATCTGGAGACGGGTGGACGCCATTTCATGCCATCCACATATTACCACTAATAAAAACAAGGGATGCGTTAGAGCTCTTACTTGATATTATGAGATATAATAATGAAGATCTGGGCGATTGGATAACCGAGGACACGCCGGTACTGCTCGCGGCATTTGGCGAGGATGCGATAGCGCCATTGAAGGAGTTTGCAAGTGACGAGACACTCGAATCTTTTGTCCGGGGTGCGACTACAACGGCATTGAACGTTATCGCGCACAGGTACCCTGCGCACCAGGAAGAGATTTTAAACCATTTCCGTATGCTTCTGAATGATACATCCGATGCAGTTTTTGGTACTTTGTTGATTTGCGAAATCTTATCTTTCGGAGACCCGAGCGTGCTGGATGATGTGTATTCCGCTTTTGATGAGGGCTGGGTTGATACTTTCCTGATAGGCACTGGCGATGTAGAAGATATGCTTAATGATGAAAAACAGGAATATATGATGTTTATGGAAAGAGAGCCGTTAGACCACTTCTCAAAGGAGAATATTGGACATCTCATGGAGGCGAATCCTACAGAAGAAGAGGCGGCATGAACGCTGGATACTACTTATCACTATCCTACGATACATTTTTTTGAATATGGAATTTGTATATAGAATAATTAATGGTATACAAAGGGAGATGCAAAAAGCATGAAGAGAAGCAGTTTGATAGCTATAAGTATTATAGTGATTATAATTATATTGAGCGTTATGTCTTTAGAATCTATAAAAAAGCCAACGGTGGATGTTAGTGATATTGCCCTTAGGGATGTGAGTTTAACAGGTACAACGATAGATGTAGGATTAGTAATAGACAATACTAACCCTATTGGTGCAACGCTTGATAAGATAACATACGATGTTTATCTTGTAAATGGCGAAGAGATTTTTATCGCACATGGCGAAAAGGAGGAAAAGATACCGGTTAGTGCCAACGATCAGACAACGGTAATTATACCCACAAAGGTTAGCAATGTAGGCATTATCAAAGCAATATATCAGTGTATATCGGGCGAAGAACGACCGAAACTCAAAGTCGCTGGGTCCGTATCACTCAATTTGAAATTGTTCTCAATTGATGTCCCGTTTGAGGAAACGAGAGCGGTATAGTGTAATTGCAAAAAGCAGAGTGCAAAGTATTTATTGGCGAGTTGCAAAGAGTTCACGATAGAATTGTTCCGGATTATCAATCACATTATTCTCGGACTTTTGATATACCCATCCTCTTTCTTAGCGGCATTGCGTAGCACTTCGGACTGACTCAACGACCCTTTCGGTTCGTCTTCCCGTACCACGTTTTTTATACCGAGTACATGATACGTGGGGTCTACCTCTGCGGTCTCTACCTCGTCCAAAACGGCGAAATAGTCCAATATCGAGCTGATTTGTTTCACAAATAGTTCCTTGTCCGCTTCGCTCAGCTCTATCCGCGCCAACCACCCCATATGCTCTATCTCTTCTTTCTGTATCATAGTTACATATAATGAACCGTGCTTTAAAAAGAAAGCGTAATTGTTTAGTTAACCACAAGATTACACAGATTTTCACAAGAAAATAAATTGTTGACATCGATTAACGCAGATTGACACAGATTATAAAGATCAACAATGTCAAACACAAATAAGTCTGTGTAAATCCGTGTAAATCTGCGTCTTAAATAGTTAGAAGTTATACGTTATACACTATGCAAGAATTAATACAGACAGTAATCCCTGTATTCACAATCATTTTAGTCGGCTATGCGATCGGAAAAATCAAAAAGGTAGATATGCAACCGTTCATTGATCTAATCGTATACATAGCCGCCCCGTGTTTGATTTTCTCCTCTATTGCAAGCAGTGACATCAACCTGACCGAGTTTACCACAATTGCGGTAGCAGCATTAGCGATTATACTCACTATGGCGCTTTTAGCTTTATTGATTTTAAAGCTAACAAAATTGGACAAAAACGGATTGTCTTTGCCAATGGCCTTTGGCAATACGAGCTATTTGGGCTATCCTGTTGCTTTATTCGCATTTGGGATGGACGGCTTGTCACGAGCAGTGGTCTATGATATGATGAACTCGTTAATTATCTTCAGCCTGGGCATTTACATCATACATCATAGAAACGAGCTACAAGAAGCGTTCAAAGTACCGCTGCTATATGCGGTGGTAATAGGACTAGTTGTGAATCTATTACAAATACCTGTACCATCTGCGATATTCAAACCAATTGAAATGATCGGGCTGATCACTATTCCACTGGCATTACTTGTGCTCGGCTATAAACTGACAGAGATAAAGCTAGAGGCTGCAAAAATAGCTTGTCTCGCATCGGTATTCAAGATTCTGGGCGGGTTTTCTGTTGCGTTAGTGATAATCAATCTGCTTTCCATAGATGGATTGACAAGGGACATCATATTACTACAAGCTGCAATGCCTTCGGCCGTTATGACAATGATATTAGCATCGAAATATGAACGAGACGCTTCTTTGGTCGCTTCTGTCGTGCTCATTACCACAGTGATCAGTATGGTCACTATACCGGTTATGCTGTATGTTTTATTTTTGTAACGCTCAGGATTTGCATTTGCTTAGCGGCACTGTCTAAAAAACCAGTTTGTTGACAAGAAGTTGCATCGCTGATTGCCCTTGCGGCTACCCCCTCCATTTGGGGTAATCCTACTGCGGAACGCCCTTCAAGCTCAGATTCGCACCCGAAAACTTCTTAATGGATGCGTACGCTCTTCCAACGAGGATGTAACGTTGCCAAGATATTTTTTAGCGATTGTCACAGCACCATTAATCTCAGCCTCTGTTGGTCTCCGTGATATATTGCCAATAGGGACGTATCTTATGATTTTATATTTTATTTTAGTTCCAATGCCCGCTAGGAACTCAGCTATTTTCTCTATCTCATCTGTATCAATAATGCCAGGAATAAAGACGGTCATCACTTCGAAATCCAATTTACTCCTGTTTAGTTGCGCTATAGCATCAAAAACCATCTGATTTGAGCATCTGGTATACCACTCGTGTAATTTAGTAGAATATGCCTTGAGGTCTATATGAACCTCCTTTAGACATGTATTCTCCATTTCTCTTATGAACGCACCATCTAAAAGCGAGCCATTAGTAGTGAGAATTGTCTTTCTATCGTACATTTTAATAAACTCTATCAGCTCTTTTCTGTATAGCGTGGGTTCCCCACCGGCTAACATGACCTCACCAGGATCAAATTGTTTGATTTCTGTTATCAATCGCTCAGGAGTTACTTCTGTGTATCGGTTCGTTTTATTGGGTGCGAAACATGCTTTACATTTGAAGTTGCAGCCGTAAAACTGGATGGTGCACCTTTTTTCTGATAATGATAGATAAGAGATTTTCATTCTATTTTAAATGTTAGTATTCGTATCGCTCGCTCTATGCTTATACTTCTCTTTCGTCCTCTTCCTGATTAATTGGCCTATTTCCATCATCTCTTTCTGTTCTAATGGTGCAGGAACA
>CBDAFQ010000148.1:0-4965 GCA_965195275.1 uncultured ANME-1 euryarchaeote
TTGCGAGTTCATTTATCGTGATCCGCTTTCCCGTTGCGACGTTATATACGCCTTTAGCATCACTTTCCGCAGCAAGCATATTCGCACTCACGACGTCATCAACAGAGGTGAAATCACGCGTTTGAGTCCCGTCACCGTAGATTATTGGTGGCTTTCCTTCCTGAATACGCTTTATGAACTTTGGTATCACTGCCGCATAGTCTGAGTGAGGGTCCTGCTTAGGCCCATAAACGTTGAAATATCGTAATGCCACCGTTTTCAAGTCGTAAACTTCATCAAAAACATTACAATAAAACTCGCCTATAAGCTTTGTCACGGCATATGGCGAAAGCGGATTTGGATTCATATCCTCTCTCTTCGGCAGTTCGGGCGTATCGCCATATGCAGAACTAGAGGATGCAAAAATCACCTTCTTCACGCCACAATCCCGCGCAGCAATGAGGACCTTTAGCGTTCCAGTCACATTTGCTTCATTTGTACTTATCGGGTCTTTGATACTCCTCGGCACGCTTGGTATCGCAGCTTGATGGAAGACGTAATCGGCACCTTTAAATATCTTACGCAGTAAATCTAAATCGGTAACGCTTCCTTTTACCAACTCGATGTCAAAACCTCTGATATTCGCATCATTCCCTGTAGATAAATCGTCCACGATAATGACTTCATTACCCCGTGACAGTACTTCAGCAAGATTTGAGCCTATGAATCCTGCTCCCCCTGTTATAATCGCTTTCATCAATCTATATAATATCTTTATTCTATTCTACTCATGACATGATTGACTATCCTACACCTCAAGTCGCCTTGCCACCTCATCCAAGAACTCTTCCGTGTACACAATCCTCTGTGCCTGCGGTTCCGCCAGCTTCGCTAAGTCGCCAGTCATTATACCGTCTTCTATCGTCCCTAAAGCAGCAGCATCCAATTTGTCTGCAAATACGCCAAGCTCAGGTGTGCCGTCAAGCTCGCCACGCTTCCGGAGCGCACCACTCCATGCAAATATCAGTGCGACTGAGTTGGTAGAGGTCTTATCACCCTTGAGATGCTTGTAGTAGTGCTTCTGCACCGTGCCATGTGCCGCTTCATACTCGAAGTAGCCATGAGGCGATACTAAGACCGAAGTCATCATAGCTAAACTTCCAAAGGCTGCAGCAAGCATATCTGACATCACATCGCCATCGTAGTTCTTCAGCGCCCATAGCAGGCCACCCTCCGCCCTCATTATCCTTGCTACCGCATCGTCTATTAGCGTATAGAAATACGTTATCCCCGCCGCTTCAAACTTATCCTTGTACTCCTCTTCATATAGCTTCTCGAATATCTCCCTGAAATTATTGTCGTAGGTCTTGGATATAGTGTCCTTTGTTGCGAACCATAGGTCCACTTTCTGGTCCAGTGCGTAAGAGAAACAAGCTTCGGCAAAGCTAGTTATTGATGCGTCAATGTTATGTATGCCCTGTATTATACCCGGTCCATTGAACTCATGTATCGTACGCCTAACGTCATCACCATTTTCAGTCGAGACCACAAGCTCCGCCTTCCCTGGACCATCAATCCGGTACTCAACGTTCTTGTAAACATCGCCGTATGCGTGCCTACCCAATATTATTGGTTTTGTCCAGTTTTTTACTGCAGGTTGTATGTTCTTCGCCATTATGGGTGTTCTGAAGATAGTACCATCCAGTATGGCTCTGATTGTGCCATTGGGGCTCTTCCATTGCTCTTTCAGATTGTATTCCGTAACCCGTGCCGCGTTTGGTGTTATTGTAGCGCACTTAACACCCACTTTATACCTCTTTATCGCCTCTGCCGCATCTATGGTTATCTGGTCATCGGTCTCGTCCCGCTTTTCAAGTGCGAGGTCATAATACTCGGTTTTGAGGTCTATATAAGGGAGCAGAAGTTTATCCTTCACCATACCCCACATTACCCTTGTCATCTCGTCTCCGTCCATCTCCACTAATGGAGTCTTCATCTGAATCTTATCTGTCATTTTTTTTGTTTGTTTAAATACTCTTTTAATTTAAAATGTTTAAATTTAAATCAAATATAAAGTCCTTTATACGAATAAAAGTTTCTTTTTTTTTGGTAAAGCTTTCTTTTTTGAAGAAAGGGTTTTTACCGCATCAACCGTCCGAATAAGCTGTTCAGCCCTTTTATGCGCCGTTTCGCCATCATCTCTTCCCATTCTTCTACTGCTTTAGCCTCTTTGTCGCCCGTATAGCCAGCATCTGATTTCTCCTTCAAGCTCTCCAGCTCGCCAAGATCTAACCATGCACCATTATAATTAAGACAGACATCTATTTCTACCTCTTCTGCATTTTCTAAATCCATTAACCAGCCGCAACGTGGACACACCAGTTTGCTTTTACTCTGCGTGCCTATGTGCTTAGTCAAGAAATTCGCGAGTTTTCGGTCTCCCAGTATCTTCTTCAGTTCGTTATTGTCAAACCAGACACCATGACATTTGGGACAGACAAATACGATATTCTTCATATCGTTTTGGTCCGGTGGAACTCCCAGTAAATAGTTTAGCCAAAAAGTTTTGATATTTATCATACAAAGACCTGGATTTTACAGAATTACACAGACGCTACTCAAAAGTCCTGAAAAAATATTAAGTTTTTACGGGTTCATAGAATCAAAATTAAAAAATCAATACACAACTGTACTTTAAATCGGTGTTAATCTGCGTTAATCTGTGTCTCAAAAAAAATCATTGGAAAATGATACATACAGTTCGGGTAAATTATTAGTTGTGAGTTCCCTAAAATAGTAATATCAATCAGCTCAGTAGCAATTCGATAAAAAAGATTTCGGGGTTCATCCCTCAAAAAGAGCCCTTTTGCATCATGCAAATCTTCAATTGACGGACATTTTTCTACGGTCATTTTATATCACCCCCATATAGCATTTCATCTTACGGCTGCATGTTGTTGAAACCATGCCAGTAGCTGCTTACCCTCTTGTATGCATACAGCCACTTCCTCACGTTGGTTTTCAAACGGGTCAGCAATCGAGAGCTTAGGAACATTGATTCGAATAACGGCTGATTTACCTGCCTTCTCTATTTGCATATCATCGATCATTACTGAGCCAAATCTTTTTCGCAGCTCACCAAGCTGGTCACCCCTCCCAGCAAACTCTATATCAAAGAAGCCATGAATCAGTTTATGACACAGGACGGTTTCTTTTGGCATTTTCGCACGTATAAAGTAGATAAATGATGATCCAGCAGGCTTTGATGATGGCTCTGGCATTTCAAACTCGGGTGCAACCTCTCGAGCGAACTTCCAATACGAGTGCCAGAATGCGGTTACAGCATCATCGGCTACTGCTTGATAGCCAAAGGTGGATTTTTCGATAGCCGAATGCAAGAGCGCCAACTTGTACTGTCTCCGATTACCTATGGTTGTGCTCAATGAGAACCACTTAACAATATCTTCGTAATTGACACGGGCATCGAATCCTTTGAGGTCCCCGGAAAAGTAAGAAGCTGGTGCCACGAGAACTGTTCGAAAATCGGAAAATTTTCCGCGGTTTTTGTATTTTTCAGCTCGCTCACGATAACGCAGGGATTGCATCGGTTGAAATCCGGCCCTAACTTTGTTTTCAATCAATATCCCGAAGGACCGCTTAGCATCATCAATAAGCAAAATTTCAAGGTCAGACTCACCTGTCGAATGCGTGACTGAGCGTTTAGCATCAGCAACGTAAGCGGTAGCAGCATCCACAAAACCGATTTGTGACACGAACCAGCTTGTAAAATCATGCGAAGCGATAAATTCCTCAAGCAATAAAAGATCGGTATCTCTTTCCAATACGCCAGCTATTGTGATAAATCCCGTTTCTCTCATTTGCTTACCCTATTTCTATTCAGGTCTATTTCAACTGCTAAATGTCCAATACAAGAAGATAAATCTTCATATGGTACCTGTAAAGGATCCAACTTCTTTAAGGCTTGTAAACTTATTTGCTTCTGATCTCCCACTTTATCGTCGAGAACCGATGTTGGCAATACATAATATTCCCATTGAGCAACATCTAACGGATCTATAGTTTCTTGAACTGTATGCTTCAGTAAACAAAATACATAGATTTCCGCTTGTCGTTTCATCTCTCGTGATTGTCTGTTTGTCTCTTCATTCCACTCTCTTGTTTTTCGGACATCAAAAGAGATTTTTGAATACTCTTTCTGGTACCACGATTGGATATATGCGGCTGATTTGACTTCGATTTTTATCCCGCTGGGCAATACTAAATCGTATGCGTCCCATTCGGATCGAACAGCATCAGCAAGATCTAACGCGTGCGCAACAATATATTCTGCAAGTATGCCCCTGAGTGCATTACTGACTAAATCCGAGGCGGACCATTGCCAAAATTCCACTAATGAAGCGTTAAGGTTAGCTCCATTCTTATGGAATCGCTCTGTTCCATCCTTCCTTACTTTTTCAATGGGTGGTAACCCGCTCATTTCAATCTCCTTTAACCAATCGGGAGTACGACAAACAGCGTAGGGGCGAATATAGTTATTGGACAAGGGCTTACCGGTGCTGTGGAGCACCAAACTACTACGCGGTTGAGTATCCGTCAGAGGTGTTAAATGAGAAAAAGAATACGTTGTCCTGTAAATCCCATGCTCTTTGTTAATCGTGATTGATTCTAATAGTGCATAATAGATCAAGCCGCTGCTTTCATCTGCTGCGCTAAATAATATCGGCATTTTTTTCTGTCGTTCTTTTGCTTCCATAAAAAGCGAATAGCCTGTTTTCCAATTCTTGTTTTCACTGATTGTGTCAGTTCCACCACTCAGGTAAATGAAATCAAGCTTATCCCTTTTGCGCATGGTATAAACGCACTGTTTTGAGAATCTGTGTTTTTCGGTCATGAGTATCCTCACAATTACTACTTTAAGAGGCAGTCCAACAACCACCCAATATTCAATAGATATTATACCCTAGT
>CBDAFQ010000149.1:0-4134 GCA_965195275.1 uncultured ANME-1 euryarchaeote
GTATTTGTATAGCTCACTTCAAACAAAGCTCATTGACGAGCAATTTTTTGAGTTCCGCGTAGACATCTTTTGCCTGTAACCGCCATGTGGCGAAGACCGAAGCGATGTACTGGTAATATTCAGCGCCATCCTCAGATCTAAAGGTACCTATGATCTTCCGCATGAGCACATGCTCCCTGATAACCTGCTCGCTGAGATTGTTTGTTGGCTCCATACCAGGATAAAGTAGGCATGTGTACCAATTTCCCAGACCGTTTCTGATATAAGTTACCGGCTTCTTCAGTTCGGTGAACTTGCTGAATTGCTCCGCTAACTCTGCCATTTCCCTATCCCACACTTCTTTCTGCTTTTTCCGTTCTTCCATGGATGTCGGCGGGTCTTTACCGTGGAACCCCTTCAATGCCTTGAATTTTTCATGAATGGCTTCTGACAGCTCCTTACCGCCAGGTTGTTCAATGAACGCATCTACGTCTCTTATCAGGTGCGCCCAGCAGCGCTGTAAAACGGGAATGATATTATAGGCTCGCCAGCCATCGACAACGCCTGCACCGTTGATTTTCCCACCGAAAATTTCACGCAAAACGTTCTGGCCCCTCGATGGTCTGATTACTACCACCACTTCATCCTCTGGCGTCCTGAAAGTCCAGAGCCAATAGTTTTTACCGAGAACCCGAATCCCCGTCTCGTCCATATAATTCCACGTCGCAGCTCTGACTTTATCGATATTTGCGGAATAAGCAGTCTTACATGCTTCTCCCACACGGAGAATTGCGTCCTGAATGCCCTTAGGAGTGATGTTGAAGGAATTGAGATGTAAAGCGAAATCCTTGATTCTACGAAGAACGCCCCGAAGGCTAAATTTCAACATTATCAGATATACAAGTAGATCCACGCCGAATCTACCCTTTTGAGGGCATTCCTCGTCCTTTGCGATAAACACATGTCCACAGTCCTGGCACTTATATTTGTGACGATTGAACTGAATGACCTCGATCTTGGGCGGTGGAGGGAGTTCTTCGATAAGCTGCTTTTCAACGCCACACTCCTCTAAATTGGCACTGCCGCAAAGGTCACATTGATCGATAGTAACTTCCACCACCCTGTCAGGCTCAGGTGTTGGCCTGGTTGCCCCTCTATGCCCATTTGGAGCACCACGCTTCTTTGATGAGTTCTTGGATTCTGAGTTCTTCTTATATCTTTGCGCGGAAGAAGGAGTATGCGGATTTTCATATTTGGCGAGTTTAGCTCTTAGCTCTTCAATTAGTTTTGCCTGCTCAGCAATTATCTTTGCTTTCGCTTCGTTATCGCTTTTCAACTCTGCTACTATTTCCTCTAGCCCCTTTATCTGGAGCTTCAAACTTTGATAATCGCTTGCTGTTACAGGCATCCCGCTATTTAGGCCCCCATCATCAAAAAAGTAATGTGACCATGCCTATTTAAATATGTTCGTCTCCTGAGGATAATATTGAGTAAATAGGCTATTTCCATTACCATCTAGGATATTAATATCGCTGGGAAAGTTATGTAGCTATACAAATACGTCTTTTCTTTTGCTGGGCTATACGTGACCGAATTATGCGATCAACATGCTACATGATAAAAAAAATAATATACTTTGTACACAATAATATTAAATGGAGAAAAGCGTCGATGGTCTAGAGGCATGACTTGGGCCTTCCAAGCCCAAAGCCCGGGTTCAAATCCCGGTCGACGCATCGTTTAACTTATTACATTCGTGAAATTATGAAGATCCTTGCTAAATCCGTATTCCGCATCCATGCATCTTGCATCCAGTATCCAGTAACCTATATCAAAACCCCAGCACATCCTCGATCCTTCCTAACTCCGCACCGGTGGTCTCATAGCCTGCGATGTATCCCTTTGTGTTCGCGAGCAGAGCGGCACCTATTAAAGGAACACCGAAATTAACACTCCCTATCCCCACCGGGAGCTCGAATTTTTCTTCCAAGAATTCTAATTCTGACGGAGTGGCATTCTTATGCACTAAGACGCCTCTGTTAGTCGCTACCGCAGCCATCCCCACGGTATTTAATCTACCTATCGTGCCTTTATACACCTTTACGTCCAGAGATTCCTTTATTACTTCTACTGTTTTGTTCGATAACAGAGGATGGACAAGAGCAACAGTATCATTTGCAAGTATTATATTCCCCGCAGTGGTCATCCGATCTATATATGGCAGTCTGCGAATTTTCACCTTTAGCCCTTCTGCAGCTACTAATTCAGCTAAGCTTTCAATCTCGCTATCAAGAGCATAAGAGGAAATGATAAAGCCATTTGAGTTTCCAACAGCGAAACAACCAACTAAAGATGTTTCTGCTATCGTAGTTCTTATAGCTTTTACATTCAAAGCACGTTCTATATCATCCTCTAATCTATCCGAAATCAGCGAAGGCAAAAGAACCACCGATTCCGTGCAGACCGCAAAAAGGCCTATATACGTGCTACCGTCGACACTAACTAACCTTTTTAGCTCGCCTCGCTTTTTCATCACGTTATTCTACAAGCTCAGCCCGGATGATATCTTCTTCTTCTGTTACTTTTACACGTATCTTAGATGGTGGTTTCTGAGAGCCACGCGCCCACACCTTTTCGTTTATTGTTGTACCTATCAGGATATACTCCGATTTCGTGTGTTTCATTAGATATTGCCGTATTAGTGCTATTGCACGGTTGCTCCGCTTCCACCGCGGTGCTTTTTTCACCGCTTTCAACGGAATCGTGTAGATACGTTCTTCTATCCCTTCGCCTACTTCTTCTCTCATGATGAACTACACCTTTAATTTGGTCCTCCGCCAATGCCTTCTTTTTGGATGCGTTGACACTTTCCGGTTTGTTTTAACGATTATCCAAGCAGGAACTCGCCTGTTCTGATTATTAGCCTTTGCGAGCCGGATCTTCTTGCCTATTGTGTTCTTCCCCATTGCCATGATATAAGTACTATCAGCTTTTTATCATATAAATAGCTCTGGTTGTTACATATGAAATTGGGAGTATCGACAGATTTTAGTGCTGCGCATTCGCTGCCGCGACATACAGGTAAATGTAAGAATCTGCATGGGCATACGTATAAGGTAGATATAGTGGTAGAAGGCGAGAAGAAGAAAGATACAGAGTGTGTAGCGGATTTTTCGGAAGTGAAAGCGCTGGTAGAAGAAGTGATTGAGCTTGTAGACCATAAGCACTTAAACGAGATAATTGCATATCCTACAAGCGAGAACATAGCTCTGTTTTTAAGAGCTGAGTTTGAGAAGAAGTTTAAAGACTCGAATTTTGGTGTGACTGTACATTCAATAAAGATATGGGAGGGGAAGGACAAGTGGGTGATGGTGGAAGCGGATTAGAACATTTGTAATTGTAATTTAAGATACCGAACGCAAATCAAGAAAACTAATTATTAAATCCGTGTAAATCAGCGTCCGAAATTAAATTTATTTATGGGTAGAAGTTATAGGTTATATACAACAAGAACATACAAAAACACGATTAAATTTGCTAATGCGGACCCTGGAGGTTTTGGCGCTTGAATCACGGGAGAAACTCGCGCCACATCTCCATTATCGATATCTTGTGAATAAGTTCATGGAGGGGCGAGATAAAATCGAGACGAATGTTATCTCTGACCAGTACTATAAGGATATGTCGTTAGTTATTCCTGAGTTACCTGATGTTATCAGACGGGCGATCCAGCAGGGCGTTGCAGATGAGGCTTTTGGTTAGCGTACCTTACAGGAGGCGAGGTTGATAGGGCTACACTAAAATTCAAATCTAACGTGCCGACAAGTTCTGTTTCGCAGATTGGGGCGCGGGTTACGAAAGAGGTGGTGGAATAGAGCTCGATAGTTGAAATGTCAATCTCTTATCCGAACACGCATGCATGAAGATTATAGGGTTCTCGGAAGTTAAAACTTTGGGTCTTATAAAAGAAGAGAAAGGGCCCTACTATCAGATTTAGATTTTTTAGTTGTGTGTACTAGGGTATAATATCTATTGAATATTGGGTGGTTGTTGGACTGCCTCTTAAAGTAGTAATTGTGAGGATACTCATGACCGAAAAACACAGATTCTCAAAACAGTGCGTTTATACCATGCGCAAAAGGGATAAGCTTGATT
>CBDAFQ010000150.1:0-7235 GCA_965195275.1 uncultured ANME-1 euryarchaeote
GTCCCTTCACGGAAAAGGACATTCCAGGGATGGAAATCGCCATGAACCATGCACAACCTTTTTGTTCGCTCCTTCAGTTGCCATCGCCAGTCTATGCATTTCTTCTCTATATTCTTCAGCTCGTCGCTCGTTATGAACTCATTTCCGGGCGGATAACTGTCTGTGAGCCCGAAGACACATTCGCTATGCCCCACCAACTCCCGTAATCGTCTCACATAAAGTCCGGCATCTGTTTTTTTGACCGCATGAATATCAGCCAAATAGGCAGCCAGCGCAGAGGCTCTATCTTCATCCTCTTTTCTTAATTCCCCGCCTTCTCTTAACCTATCCAGGTCCATAGCGTACTCGTTACCGTCTACTTTCTCGCATACTATGAAATATTCTTCTGCATCGCCTGCTGATTCCATCCCACCATCTTTCGTAAAGTAGCCGACATCGAGCGATTTAACGTGTTTCGGCAGCGTATTGAACGCGTGGTGCTGCCAAATCAATATCTGCGCACGGTCAGAGAGATGGTCATGCCCAAACCCATCACCCTTCATCGAAGAGATAACCACTTCTTTCCTCTCTCCTTCTCCAGTCTCAAACACGATAAAGTAAGGTTTGCCGTATCCAAACCCTTTTATCTCTTCGCCCTGTTTTGACTCCAGACCTTTTACGCTTTCTATTTTTACCGGTGTTCTGAATTTGTTCTCCAAATAGCCTCTTACTTTTTCTTCTAACATCGCTTTTTGTGACCACAAGATTACACAAATTATCCTGTTGTATATAAAGTGTAACTTCTACCTATCTAATTTAGGACGCAGATTTACACGGATTTACACAGATTTAATTTTTTTCTGTGTTAATCAGTGTTAATCTGTGTCAATAATTTATTTTATTTCGCCAGCACAAATTTCGTCCCGTAGTAAATTATGCCCCTCTCGCCCTCTTCGCCTATCTTCCTGAACACCGAACTGACCCGCATCCCCGTACTTATCTCTTCTGGCTCGCATATCACTTCAGAAAGTAAACGAGGACCTTCATCGAGCTTGATAGTCGCCAGAGTATATGGTGTTTGCCGGTTGGGGTTCTTCGGCGCTTGATAAACAGTAGTATAAGTAACAACCTCGCCAGTCCCTTTGAATTGATAACGCTCGATATTCCCGTCACGTCTGCATTTTGGGCACATGATACGCGGCGGGAAAAAGAAACTACCACAAGTCAAACAGTGTGTCCCCTCCAAATTATAACGAGATGCTTGCTCCCGCCAGAATTTTGCCGTTGAGACCATCTTTTATTTATACCGCCATTGACTTGACATTTTCATCATCAGCTCTTCTAAAGGTATAATAGTATTTAAAGAATAGCAAAGTTTTAAATCCGCTTCGCCTTCGTATAGCATAACCCGTGCGAATGATTTCGATGACTTTTTCCGCTCTGCTCTCATCTTCCTTCGCAACGCCTCATGTATCTCAACCAGAATTTCCTTTCCGTCTATTCGCTCCCCACGTATCAAAAATTCTAACCCTGCTCGCACGTCTTTATGCCGTGATGCGAACGCAGAATCTATCAACTCCTCTGCGGTTCTTCTCTGGAAGAACGCATTTTGCGCTACTACATCTAGCCCGTCTTCATCAATAGTATCCGAGTTTGTTGCTGCTGCTTCTAGCATGTTTATCGCAACGCCTGCATCACCTCTCGCATATCCATTCAGTGCCTTTAACCCACCTTCTGTGATTTTTAGCCCTTCCGCATCAGATATTAGCCTTATCAATGTACCAAACGCATCGCTTTCTGCTAAAGATGCGAAACGTAAGTTCAGGCATCTTGACCTTATAGCGGGAATGACACTGGTTGCCTTTGTGGTGGAGAAGATGAACCTACATGTTTTACTGCTCTGTTCCATAACCCTTCGTAAACCTTGCTGCAGATATACCGGAAGATAATCGGCATTACTGAAAAATAATAGCTTGAACGGAGCATTTAGGGGCGACAACGATGCATATTCCTTTATCATCGCCTTAAATATGTTTATTGCTGATTTCTGCTCATCGTAAAAGAACTTGAATCTCTTATCCGCTTTCAACCATTTTTTACGCTGTTCAATAAAATCTCGGCATTCTATACGCAGGATGTTCTCATCGTCACCATAGAACTCATTCGCAAGTGCATAAACCAAAGAAGTCTTGCCTGTACCTTTTGGACCCCAGAGCAATAGGTTTGGTATCGTTTTCTCCTTGACAAAGCCATTTAGTCGTTTCACCACCTCGTCATGCCCTAAAATATCGTGCAACCGCTTCGGCCTGTATTTTTCGGTCCACATCTGTTTCAATCGCGTACGTTCCTTCTTTCTTCCCTCTGCGTAGCTTTATCTAACGCAATTCCAAGTGCTTTAAATATCGCCTCTACTTTGTGGTGTTCGTTCTCGCCCTTTGCATAGACATGGAGAGTGAAATTAGCATGAGAGGCGAAAGAGGCTATGAAATGCGGGATGTTCTCTGTGCTAACATCCTCTACCTGCTCTTTGCTGGGGTCCGCCTCGAACACTGTATATCGTCTGCCATCACCGCCTATTCCGCCTATGTCCACTGCGCATCGTGCAATGGACTCGTCCATGGGTATATCTGCATAGCCAAACCGCACCGTATTTTCTCGTCCATCTGATCCACCAAGTGCTTCTTTAAACGCATCACCCAAAACAATACCGGTATCTTCTATAATATGGTGGTTCAAGTCGCCCTCAGCCTTCACCACCAGATCAAAAAACCCATGCTTCGAGAAGGAAGCGAGCATATGGTCAAAGAATTTTATCGTTGTGCTTATTTCATGTGTGCCCGTACCGTCAAGGTTCAATTCTACCACAATATTCGTCTCTTCTGTCTCCCTTTTTATAGTTGCGCTTCTCATTTTCACCGCGTTCTCTTATATGGCAATCGAAACTCTTTTCCCGTGCCGTGCCGATAATCATGGAACCTGGAAACGCCAGTGCCTAAGCTGGACACAGTTTGCTGCTTCCGCCAGTAAGTGATATGCCGGAATTTCCGCAATACCACTTCTAACCGCTTCTTTTGCTCTTCTAGTGGTAACTCCTTCTCATGATAGAGCTGCCCCAGACGCTCAAATACACCTTTTAGCTCTTTATCGTCCATGTAATGACTCACGAGTTTACTCAGTTCTTCATACACCGCTTTCAACCGTTCCTGATAGCTCGTCACATCTGCTCGTGCTAAAAACCCCACGCAATCGCTTAAAGACTTCTCGAGCCGGTCGAGAGTCCACCCACTTGCTAAGACACGCACCGCGGGGTAGAATCGTTTCACATACTCAGGCTGCAACGTCAAGATATTTCTAACGCTTACAACGCCAATGAGCACGCCATTGTCAACCACCGGCAGCCGTTTTATGCCGCTCTTTGCTGCGAGTTCAGATGCTTCATCTACTGATGTGTCGGACTCCACGATGATTAGAGGTGAGGTCATTACCTCTTTTGCTTTTACCTCACTTGCCGGTTTGTTTTTCAATAGGACCTTTAAAGCGATGTCGCGCTCTGTGATAATGCCAGCAGGTTTGCTTTCCGCGGTTATAACTACGCTCCCTACACCCAGTTCCTCCATAATACTCGCTATTTTTATGATTCCCGTATCTACATCTTCGGTGATGGCCGGACTGCTCATTATCTCACGCACTTTCATTTTTACTCTTTCGCTTCTGCCCCCGTTTTCCAGTTTAGCATCAGCATTCGTTAAATGTTAGTTATAGAAAGACAAAAAGTTTTTCGTATATAAAATAAAGAAGTTTTGGAACTTCGCACTAATGGAGTAGATCAATGCAGTATCCGCCCAAAAACCGAAAAGATTATATGTGGCCAAAATATAGGGTTGACATATACATCGCACATATTCAGCATACTATGTGACGGTGGGAGCGGTAGAAGAAATCGATCGTGATGATGTACCCAAAATGGGTGCATGTTCCGGAAACTAAAAGGATATTTATTTTAGGGGATGATTAAATAAATGAACGCAAAAAGAGGGTTATTGGCCTTGGTCCTTCTGACCATGCTGGTATGCCCGGCGATGGCTATGCCGAGGGGAAATGTAGGTTCTAGTGTGACTGTAACCGCATCGCCACCAGAAATTACGGCGCTGTATTTAGACCCTGACGAGATAAAGATAATCCCTGATACTTCTCAGTTCTCCACACTTACAGCAGAAGTGTTTTGTCCAAACGGTGTAGATAGAATAAAGAGTGTCGCGGTAATATGTGTCATGCCATTTTCTTTACCAGAAACCACACTACCGATGTCGATGAGGCAAATAAGTGTCAAGGGCAGTGTTCATGCGGTGTACGAGGTAACATTTGACCTTCCGTGTTATATGCCTGCGGGAGATTACACAATTACTGTTACTGCTGTCGACAGAGATGGTAACATCGCTATTGGAGATGTAATCGGCACCGTCTGGGAGACTCTTGCTTTCTCAGTAACAGATGTGAACTTCGGATCCGTAGCACCGGGTAAGTCAAGCAATTCCTACTCAACAGTAACGAACCGGGGCAATGTCCGCTTTAAATTCGATAAGAAAGAAGGAATAGTTCCCTCGGATATGTCTGCGGGTGGTGAAGGCCAGCTAAAAGCAGACGATATAGCAGTCAATTGGTATTGGGGAACAGTAATACTGAGGGGGTTTTTTAGTCCCGGTGATGAAACAAAGGAGGTACCATTTACACTGACTGTGCCATATGGAACACCGCCGGGTACATACATGGGAATGATAACGTTCACACCTACAGTGGTAGGCTAAGAAGGAGGGAACAGCGCAAACAGTGAAGCTGTACCTGAAATGGATGCGCGGTCCGGGAACTAAAAGGATATTTATTTTATGGGATGGATAAAGGAATGAATGAGAAAAGAAGTATATTTGCTTTGCTCCTTGTTATGGTGCTGATATGCCCGGCGACTGTGATAGGGTCGGAGATGACCGCATTATGTGCCACTGGTGCTGGTGCTGGTGCGACCGTAGTCGCAAGTGCACCCGTAATAGAATTGGTGTCTGTGGACCGGGACGTGGTAGCGACAACTCATGGGGTCACTACGCCACTTACAATTACTGCGGATGTGTTTGCACCGAATGGCATAGGTTGGATAGAGAGTGTAGTTATTTCAAATGTTGAGCCCCATTATTTCCACGGGACCTCTCTGCCGATAGCGATGAGGATAGTAGACAAGGAAGAGATAATTAGTGCAAGGTACGTGGTAACAATCGACATCCTCTGCTGTCAACCGGTGGAGAATTACACTGTGACTGTTAGAGTTGCCGACAAAGATGGTAATACCGCTAATGGTACTGCAATGATCACCGTTGAGAAGGCACTTGCTAGCTCTGTATCTGAGGTGGAGACATCACCTTCATGTGTCAAGATAGACGATGCAGTTAGGGGTAGAACGTATGACATGACGGTAACCCTCTTAAATTCGGGGACTGAGACACGCACGTTTGACCTCATGCCAGAGGGCGGATGCAGTGATTGGATCACCGTTTACAATGAAGATGATCCGACTACACAGATAGCAGACGTTACAATAGCCAGTAATAAGAAGGCGAGGCTTATAGTAAACTGTGCTATACCAGAAGACATGGCAAATGGTGAATATACCGCAATAGTATCGGTGCATAGCAAGACAAAGGATAAAGGAGAAACTGCCCAATGGGTTGCAGGTCAACCTTTTACGGTTCATGTTACAGTGAAAGGCAGGCAACATCTGGCGGCGAGAGTCGGAAACATCACTATTTCCGCTACTGAAGTTGGCATGCCTGTGGAGACATTGATTGAGTTCGAGAACACCGGTATGATCGCCCTCATGGCGAAGTTTATCGGTGCGATATACTGTAATGGAGGGTTTGAATCGGCATTAGAGAGTGAAGAGGAGCTCGTTGCAGTTGGCGAAACCACAGAACTCACGGCAGACTATAAGATAACGGAACCCGGCGAATATATGGTAACATGATATGCAACCTACGACGGGAAAAACACTACAGGAGGGAATGTATCATTTACCGCTGTTGTATGTGCTCAATATAGAGAGGGAACTCCTAAATTCTAAGCACCAAATCCTAAACAAAGGGCAACGTTTCGTTCCCAATCAATTATAAACCCTTGGCCTTTTATCTATTTTTATTATACCTATCAAATTGTTCCTATAATCCACTTCATAAAGTATCCTGTAATCTCCAACGCGTACTCTAAATAAACCTTTAGAACCTTCAACTGTTTTCGTATCATGGGTGATTGGATTTTCTATTTTTTCTATCAGCCTTTTGACGAGGATTTTGTCGGCTTTCTTTAGAAATTTCTTTGGTCTGTTGGAATAGCTTATATTAAGCATCAAAACATCATATATCTAACTCTTTTTTAAGCTCTTCGTGCGATGTTAATTTTCCTTCTGTTTTTTCCATTTTATACTCTTGCAATGCCTTATAATCATCTTCCGTTATTATGCTATCTATATCTACCATATGCTTTTTTATCTCCATCAATTCCCTCTTTACAAATTCCAGGTCTTTGTGTATTATTTCTAATGTTACGGTTTCCATCTTTTCTCACCAATCTTAACTTAACTGTATTATGTAACTAGACTTTGTCACATTACATTTATCGCAGAGGACGCAGAGTTCGCGGAGAACGCAGAGGCATCAGAAAACCCCAGCGTGGATTGGAACGCCCTTAAACTCTGCGCCCTCGGCGATCTCCGCGTTGATAAATCTATGGTTTTTTAGACTGTGCCCTGCATACCACAAAAAAAGAATCCAAAAATAACCTACTCCATCCCTTTCATCTCACTAACAATCGCATCGCCGACCTCGCTCATCTTCGAGTTACCGCCGAGGTCATACGTTCTCACCTTCCCTTCACGCAGGACCGTTTCAATTGCATTAATAACTTTTTCCGATGCGCTCTTCTCGCCAACGGACTCTAAAAGCATAGCACCAGCCCAAATAGTCGCTATCGGATTCGAAACGCCTTTACCCTTATACTTCGGCGCTGAGCCATGAATAGGCTCGAACATGGATACGCCATCGGGATTGATGTTCCCGCCAGGAGCAAGACCCAAACCGCCCTGTATCATCGCACCGAGGTCGGTGATAATATCGCCAAACATGTTCGGAGCGACAATGACCTGATACCATTCTGGATTCTTAACGAGCCACATGCATAGTGCATCGACGAAATTGAAATCGGTCTCTATCTCCGGA
>CBDAFQ010000151.1:0-8247 GCA_965195275.1 uncultured ANME-1 euryarchaeote
TGGACACAGATTAACGCAGATTAACACAGATGATAAGAATCAACACGGTTAAACAAAAATAAATCTGCGTAAATCAGTGTAAATCTGTGTCCTAAATTAAAGAGAAGGAAGTTATACTTCATATACAATAAAAAAAATATCACGCTACTCGCCCTAAAACAACCTCCGCTGTCTCGGATCAGTGATAGAAATCACCGACTTCATGCACCAATCCACATACCTCTTCTTCCATATATACTCGCCACCTTCTCGTTCTACCGCTTCCAAGATGAAATACGTCTTATCGCCCTCTATTTCTAGACCGCCATCTTCCACGTCCATATCATGACCCACGCAAACGCTCTGATCACAAAAGAACTGGCATTTGCCGTCGTAGAAGTAAAAGCACCGGAATCTCGGCTTTGTCATTCCCAGCGTCTTCCCTTTCCAGGCATCGGTATGCATGAATTCGCCACTCTCTGCTATCTTTTCCGCGATTTTTATCCGCTCTTCGACATCCTCTATCCTTCGTAAATACTCCATCCCTTCTACTTTTAGCCTTATGCTCTCTGGTCTTTTGTCCTCTTCGGGGAAGAAGTCATCCACGTCCGCTTCTATCACATCCCATCGGTTCAGCCAGTTTTTCAATGGATATATCCGCTTCAGTTCCCAGTATTCATTTGCTGCAATTGCATGCTCCTTTTTGGAATAGAGAATTGTAAGCCGAACCTTATTGGGTAAGAGCTCCCGGAACTTACCTGCATCAAACCATTTCCGTAATGCCCAAGTTGTTCTCTGTCCTCGTTTGAACCGCACCAGCCCGATGTCACCCTGTAATTTCTGCACATATACATGATACGGTGCTTTCTGTTTTAGCTTTGTCGAACTCTCTTTTATCTCGTTCCATGTGACAGGTTCCGCTTTCTCTTCCAGTATCCTCTCTACCTCTTTCCTGAATTTCTCGTAGGGCATAAGTCAATGTTTCCGGCAATCGCATTTAAATGTTTTTCTTTCAATAAAATCAAACTATGAGAGAGGTGTGTGAAATTGCCTTTAAAAATAGGAGGAAAAGACCATGGATAGGGTAGGAACAAATCTCGGTTTCAGGTTCATGGCATTCGGCTACAAGTTTCGCGACTTATTTCGACCACGCATGGTCATCCTGAAAGAAGTAGCGATAAAACCAAGGGATCACGTGCTCGATTATGGCTGTGGACCTGGAAGTTATATTAGCCGTCTTGCAGAATTGGTAGGCAAAGATGGGAATATCTATGGTCTGGATATCCACCCACTTGCAATTAAGTGTGTTCAACGTATTGCTTCAACAAAGCAACTGACCAATGTGGAAACCATTTGTTCCGATTGCAAGACGGGATTGCCGGATAACCGCCTCGATGCGGTTCTCCTGTATGATGTGTTTCACAAATTGAGCGAGCAGGATGCGGTACTGGAGGAGATGCATCGGGTATTGAAGCCGAACGGGGTTTTATCCTTCAGTGACCACCATATGGGAGAAGATGAGATTGTATCAAAGGTAACAAAGAGTGGCTTGTTCAGGCTATCGAGAAAAGGTAAAAGAACATATAGTTTTTTTAACGGACATTAAGATAAATCTTTCACCCCTTTCTCACTTCCTTCCTCTGTGCCATTCGATAGCCACAAACAACACTCATATACCCACTCAACTTTTCGTCCAGCTCATCACTGCCCGTATCAACCATAAGAACCGGCGTTTCACTCAGTTTGTGCGGCGTTGCAAGCACAATCACATTCTCCACACCGACCGTTTCTATCACTTTTGCACTTATCTGCTGACTACCACGTCCAAATACGAACCCCTGCGCGCCAATAGGACTAACCATTATCTTCGCTTTCTTCTCCTGCTCCAATAACAGCATCAATTCACGCTCGTTCATATCTTTCCCGACTAATTCTCCTTCTTTCACTGCGTCCACACCAAGTAACGTCTTCTTATCGCCCAAGCCAAGCAACTCCGCGATTTTATGGATTGTCGTTCCGGCACCTAAGATGTAAAGCTCATCGTAAATCATGAACTCAGATGCGAACCTTGCAATCTCATCCTTCGCTCGCTCTTCACTCACACTCTGGAACAAGCTTTTACCCTGCTGTACCAGAACCGGCTCATAGGGTGTGCGTGCATACCCAAATACCTTCATCTGCAGCTCGTTTCGCCTGTATGCGTCTTCATCGGTATCCATTACCTCGGCATCACGCAATTCTGATTGGGCATTTGCAAAATAATCGACTAATTTCGCGGCACTCTTTGGCGTTATCGCAAATACCGCTGAGTGCATCTTCACACCCGCGGGGATGCCTAATATCGGGATCTCTTTTCCGATTACGCTGTATACATTCCTTGCCGTTCCGTCACCACCACAGAACAGCAGTAGCTCTACCCCGTTATCCAAAAATAGCTTACATGCGTTCTTTGTATCTTCTCTCGTGCTCATTCCATCGAACGAGTATGCCACTTCATAGCTCTGCTTTATTACTGCATCTTCGCCCATCTCGCCCGAGCAAGTGAGAATAAAATGGTCGGTATTTAGCGCATCCATGCATTTCTTTGCTCGTTCTAATGCTATCGGTTTAGCACCCCTCATCAGCGCTTCATCTACCAGTCCGTCCGTTCCTTTTAGTCCTACAGACCCGCCCATTCCCGCTATCGGGTTGATGAGGAAACCTATTTTCATTTATCTATGCTCAAAAGAAAGGTTTTTTAGTTATACTTTCTTTATGCTTTATTAGGAGGTCCTGGATAAATAGATGTACCCAAAAGTTAGGCTGAGGCGTTTGAGAGGTTTGAAGCTATTAACAGAAAGCAGGGTTTCCATAGACGATCTGATTCTCCCGTTGTTCATTGACGAGACAATAGCAGCCAAAAAACCGATTGAGTCCATGCCCGGGCAGTATAGACACCCAATAGAAGGAGTAGTAAAAGAGGTCTTAGAAGCACGTTCGCTGGGCATAAAATCGGTGCTGCTGTTTGGAATACCCGCGAGTAAGGATGAGACAGGGAGTGAAGCATTCAATAACGAAGGTGTGGTACAACGCGCAGTTAGACAGATAAGGCAGGATATTGATGATATTGTTATTATTACCGATCTATGTCTTTGTGAGTACACAACACATGGGCATTGCGGGCTTATATCGGCGGGGCAAGTGCTCAATGACCCAACACTGGAAGTGCTGGGCAAGATAGCGGTAAGTCAAGCGCAATCGGGTGCGGATATTGTCGCCCCTTCTGGCATGATGGACGGTATGGTAAAGGCGATAAGAGCGAAACTAGACGATGCGGGCTTCTCTGATACTGCTATTATGTCATATGCCGCGAAATACAATTCGGCTTTATACGGCCCTTTTCGCGAGGCGGCCGATTCAGGCTTCCAATTCGGTGACCGGAGCAGTTACCAGATGGCGTTTGCTAATGCACGGGAAGCGCTCAGGGAAGTGGAACTGGACATACAAGAGGGTGCGGACATCGTAATGGTGAAACCCGCTCTTTTATATCTCGACATTATCTCTAAAGTGCGTGCAAGGTTTGATGTTCCGCTGGCGGCTTATAGCGTCAGTGGCGAGTATGCAATGCTAAAAGCGGCATCCGAGAAGGGATATTTGACGCACAATGACGTGATGATGGAAGGCTTAACAGCGATAAAGCGAGCAGGTGCTGATTTGATTATCACGTATTTCGCGAAAGAAGCGGCAAAGGTATTAAAGACATGAAGAAAGAGGAAATCCTGATAGAGGCGCTACCATATATCCGTGAGTTCTACGGCTCGAAAGTAGTGATAAAGATAGGCGGGCATGCGTTAGTAAACGAAAGCATTATGGACAGCATCACGCAAGACCTGGTGCTGCTTAGATTCGTTGGAATATCGCCCATCGTGGTGCATGGCGGTGGTCCGGAAATAACGCGGATAATGGAGCGATTGGGCAAGAAGCCCAAATTTATCGGGGGGCTTCGCATTACCGATGACGAAACAATGGAAATAGCTAGTATGGTGCTTGTAGGCAGCATTAATGAGCGTATAGTATCTCTTATCGGGAAACATGGTGGTAAGGGTATTGGTTTATCAGGTAACGATGGCAAGTTGATCGTAGCGAAGAAGAAGCATAAGCATAAAGTCGAAGGCGTGGAACTAGAAGTTGACCTCGGCTGGGTGGGTGAGATAGAGAAGATAAACGCAGAAATAATAAATATAACTGCTGACAAGGATTATATTCCTGTTATATCGCCAATAGCGGTGGATGGTGCGGGAAACAGCCTTAACGTGAATGCTGATTTGGTAGCCGGCGAGATGGCGTGTGCAATAAAGGCAAAGAAGCTGGTATTACTCACTGATGTTCCTGGCTTGATGCGTGATCCCGCGGACTTTTCTACTTTGATCTCGCAAGTAACAGCCGCGGAAATAGAAGAGCTTATAGCAACTAAAATTATCGGTGAGGGGATGATACCAAAAGTAGAAGCGGGTTTGAGAGCGGCTTCCGGCGGCGTTACTACGCATATTATTAATGGTCGGGAACCACATTCCATTTTGCTCGAATTATTCACTGATCGTGGTATTGGGACGATGATCGAAGGGATAACGTAATTACTCAATATCCTACGGATTTTGAGTAATTAAATGCAAAATGCAAAGTGCAAAATTGGTTAAAAGCCACGAGATTAAGACAAGAAAATGACGCGGGATACATGATACCTGTTTGACTTGGATATTGCATCTTCAAAATTTCTCGTGAGAATCTGTGTAATCTTGTGGTTACTAAAAAGGGGAACTCATTAGTATCTCACTTCACAGCCACTATTATTTGTATTTGAATAAGACACTAAAGCGGGCATCGCCTTTTGATCCAGGAATGCTTTTGTCGCCGCTGCGAGCTCTTTTGCTCTCTTCTCGCCTTTCACTATTGCATACGTTACAGGGCCAAAAGAGGACATACCATACCCCAGGGCATGAGCATCGAAGAATTGGAAAAGCTCATTTATTATTTCATGCTGTAGCTTTAGCTCTATTCTCTTGAACCCTACCTGCTGTAACATGGTTAGACTCTCTGCAAATGTTGCTATATCATTCTCAAGCACGGAAGGTAACGTCTGCATAAGCAGAACCCGGCATACTTTTTCCACCTCTTCGCGCTCTATGGGGCAGCACCGCTTGAAAATATCTATCTCTTCTGGTCCATGTGCGCCCCTTTTCACTTGTGGTATCGCAATGACAAAGAACCAGTCTTCGGGTAGCGGATGCTGAAAGAGAACAGGAGGTGGCGGCACGTTAGATGCCGAAGAAGGCAGGAAGCCCGTTTTTAGGCCCTTCACGTTCTTCAGGCTCTTATCATTCCGAAAGACATGACCGCCATCTAAGATGAACCCGCCTTTATCGAATGCCGCCACGCCTATCCCGGAAGTGCCACCCCTAGCCAGCAGTTTTGCTAAATCTACCGCGTTATCGCTTCGGCCTTCCAGCACGCTTATCGCTTTTGCCACGCTTAGTGCTAATTGTGTCCTTGCGCCCAAGCCCACATGTGATGGCAACTTCTTCAATATCTTTACGTGGTAATTCGCTCTTAGCTCTATTCTACTTCTTATCTGTTCTAATATAGAAACAACTTCTTCCGCTTCCACCTGATCGTTATCTACTGCTGATACCGCTACTTCCAAAGAGGGTTCATTCAATGCTACCCCTATTCCACCATCTACTCGTCCAAGCTCACCGTTCAAGTCTATAAGTGCGAAATGGAGTCTGCTTGGTGAAGTTATTGTGACGCTCATTTTCCGTTTTCCGTGTTTATAACGTATAACTTCTACCCATTTAATTTAGGACGCAGATTTACACTGATTTACGCAGATTTAATTTCTTCTGCGTTAATCAGCGTTAATCTGTGTCAATAATTGATTTTAGTTGGATATTATGCTTTCTTGTTCTTTAACCGACTGATGACGCATATCCTCCTTATACCGCCCTCAACATCTTACGCAGCACATTTACATCCGCATCCACCTCTATCGGTGCTTCGCATATGCTTATCACACGTTCCGGGTCCTTTAATAGATGACCGGTGGTAATACAAACAACTCGCTCATCTTTCGCTATCTCGCCCAACTCGACTAATTTCTTCAGGCCTGCGATTGAAGCTGCACTTGCAGGCTCTACGCCAATGCCCTCCACCCGTGCTAATTCCAACTGCGCTTCTGTTATCTCATCGTCCGTCACTGATTCCGCGACACCACCGGAATCTCTAATGGCGTGCAAAGCCTTTGCCGCATTCACGGGGTCGCCTATTCGTATTGCAGATGCAATGGTTTCAGGGTTAGCTTCTGGTGTTATCTCAGCTTTATCCGCTTTAAAGGCATCCACTACTGGTTTCGCACCCGCTGCTTGAATGCCCGTCATCTTCGGAATATCGTCTGTTATACCCAGAATTTTCAACTCTGAAAAACCTTTAAATATCGCACTTATGTTACCGGCATTCCCAACTGGTAGAATAAGTCGGTCTGGAACGTTCCATTCAAGCTTTTCCGCTACTTCGAACGCTATCGTCTTCTGCCCTTCCAACCGGTACGGATTCACGGAATTCAATAAATAAATGTTCTCTTCCTCGCATAAAATACGGACAATACGTAGTGCATCATCAAAGTTACCTCTTAACGAGAACACTTTTGCACCGTGCATCATCGCCTGTGCTACTTTCCCTAAGGCTACTTTACCTTTTGGTAGCAGGACAAAGCAAGGGAGATATGCCTTTGCTGCAAAGATGGCAAGTGATGCGGAGGTATTACCTGTGGATGCACATGCTACGCCGCCTACACCCAATTCTACCGCTTTCGTTACGCCTACGGTCATCCCACGGTCTTTGAACGACCCTGAGGGGTTCAGACCCTCATGCTTCACCCATAAATCTCTGATGCCAATCGATTTAGCGAGTCGGTCGCATCTATACAAAGGCGTGTTCCCTTCGTTTATTGTTACCTGTTCTGTCTCGTTACTAAAAGGCAATAACGTACGATATTTCCATACGCCTTCTCCTTTCGCGTTCACCACTTGTTTCGGGTCTATCTCCGAATAGTCGTATTTTATATTCAGTAGTCCATCGCATTTCCTGCACGTGTATACTACGTCTTCCTTACTGTAATGCGCACCGCATCTTATGCATTCGACTTCGTATTCTTTCATGGCTCAATACATTTAGATAGATAATAAATATAATACATAATTAAAAAGAAGTATTTGTATAGCAGATTTTAAAAACCACGAGATTCCACAAGATTAAGACAAGAAATTTTTCCAGTGTTTTTTTATATTCGATTCCCGGAACCAAATAGCCCAGCAGATCATTATTTGCGAATAGCCTATCTCTTTTGATAACTGCGCCATCTCGTCTATGAACAGTAAATCATTATTCGCATGTACTCCTAACTCTCGTTCCAGCACCCGCTTTATTATTTTGTCTGGCACGCTTGTATCTATACCGACTTGCATTCGCAGATACTGAAATGTTATCAGTCCGACACCGTTAATCTTTCCTATTTCATCATTTCTCCAGTCCTTAACCATTGCATGCTCGGCCCAGTACCGCACCGCATCAAAATCAGTATCCAAACCCTTACTTACTTTAATACCACTTAAAATGCGACTTATACCTATTGCTACCTGCCAAACACGCTTGTTATTCATTATCTCTCTCAACCGCGCATCTTCTGTAGAAAGCGTTGAAAAAGCATTAAAAGTGCTTATATCGTCCGTCTTCACGTAATCGTTGTAAAAGCGCTTAACCCGTGGCACAACTATATTGAAGTAGTGCAATCCAACCGAATCCAATGCGGCATCTACAACAATCAGTACGGCATTTCCATTCCACCGCTTACCTTGTAAACACCGAAGCTCGCTTTCTTTCGCCGCTGTAAGAACATCTTCAAATCGGTCCTCAAACATCTCCTTTAAACCTGTCATAATAGCCCCTTTCTTTCATCTGACTTTTTATATGTAAAATCTATTGTATTTTTACGTATTGAGTACAGTAAATTCACCACTATTAAAAATATTTGGAATGAGTCTAAGGATAAAACACAATCAACAAACAGAAGTGAAACGGCGTTAACATGGACAAAATCGAACTGCTTCTTGCTAACTTCACCTTGTATACTGAAGACCTCGGGATAGACCTGACGGAGCCAGCAGGCAGGTTCAAGTGGTTTTTAGCTTCCATCCTGTTCGGTGCGAGGATAAGCGAGAAGATCGCAGCTAACAC
>CBDAFQ010000152.1:0-2036 GCA_965195275.1 uncultured ANME-1 euryarchaeote
ACAGCTACGGTGTTGTTAGACATTTGTCGCCATCCATTATCTATGCGGGGGGCGTGATTTGAACACGCGGACTCCTACGAGACAGGGTCCTAAGCCCTGTGCCTTTTCCTAGCTCAGCAACCCCCGCATCTATTTCTTCTAATATTTATGTGCTCTATAAAATTTCCGTTTCATTCATGGTTGAAAATTTATCTATGCCTGATTTACTGAAAGACGTTATTTTGATATATTACTTTTGCCGGGCACTGCCAAAAAATTTTTTCCAGTGGAATTGCTATAACCTCGAATTTCACCGCAGAGCATACAGAGATATTTATTTATATACTTACCGATTATTATCCTATATATGAAAAGCATACTGAAATGTCCAAAATGTAACCAAGAGTTTGAGTATAGCTGGATACCGGGGGCATCTCTTTCAAGTATTAGATTGGGGAAGAAAAGATATATGCGATGTCCAAAATGCCATAAATTTTCTTTGTTTAATGTAGGGGATACAAAAATTAATGAATGATTTTGTTCTGTTACGTATGCGAACGGTATGGAACAGCACTCACTGCAATTTGCGTCCCACCTCTTGTCTTCTCAAGATGTTTTCAATCTGTGTTGATACCACCCCTAGTTATTTAAGCTGTGGATTAATAATAAATCTAACACCCAGTAGAAGCAGAAGGGCGATTACAAGAGGGGGTGCGGTATGAACAGGAAACTGCGGATGGCCTTTTTTTCAAAGCGAGGTGGCAGGGTTATTGCTTTTTGTAAATAATGGCGAAAAGCTAAGAAGCAACAGATAAAAATAAAAGGAGGTGATTGAAAATGGTAGAAGAAAAAACGGATAATTTGAATCAGTTGTTTGTCTACGAACATGATGCAAAACGGCTGGAACTTTTTATCAGAATCGTGTATTCGTTCGTTATAGCGCTGGTATTGATAGTGTACGGCTTTATCGCAGAAATATGCATGTTAATCCAGTGGTTTGTGATATTGATACTTGGACGCAGGAGCGAGGGGTTAAGCAACTTTATTAAGGGGTATCTCGAATATTATGTGCACGTGATGAACTATGTTTACTGGATGACCGATGATAGACCGGGAATATTGCCAACGCCTGTTAAGATATACGAGAAAAAGTAAAAGCGGTATTTATCATAGTAGAAGATATATCTGGGAACGAAAATCATAATGACACAGTAACAATTCGGGTAGGGCAGAATAGAAAAAAAAGATATATAAGAGGAACTTATTAGTATACAAAAGGGCCCGATGATGAAAATAGATAAGAAAACACTCGCTGTGGTAATAGGGTGGGTTATCGGCATAAGCCTGATAGGTTTGGCTGCCGGTGTAGACCCAAGTACTAGCCCTATCGTTATAGACACAGAGGCCGAGGATTTGGAAGTTACTATCTACAACGCAGATCTCGGTGTTGTCAAAGAATACCGGGCAAAATACATCCCGGCGGGGATAATTAATGTCCTGTACGAGGGTGTCGCATCGAGAATAGACCCTACAAGTGTTCGCCTAAAGGCGGTTGATTCAGAGATTGAGGTAGTGGAGCAGAATTACCAGTATGACCTGGTCAACAGGGATAAGATACTGAAGAAGTACATCGGCAAAGAGATAGTGGCTTACCTGACCTACGGCGACAAAAAGGATATGATTGAGGGTACACTGCTGAGTTACCGCGGCGATCAACTTATCATGAAAGATAAATATGGTATGATTCAGATACTAGATTCAAATAATCTGGTACTACCTGAGCTACCGGAAGGCTTAATAATGAAGCCGACACTGGAGTGGATACTAAATGTCACAGAGAGCAGGAATCATACGTTGGAGCTCTCCTATATGACCTCAGGTATGACGTGGAATGCAGACTACGTTGTTGTTACAAACAAGAATGATTCGAAACTTGATTTGAATGGCTGGGTCACTGTTACAAACAATGCAGGCACCACATTCAAGAACACTTCCCTTAAGCTTGTTGCCGGAGATGTGCACCGGGTGCGGGATGAGATTTTTTATACAACTCCTGC
>CBDAFQ010000153.1:0-7920 GCA_965195275.1 uncultured ANME-1 euryarchaeote
AAATCTAAATCATCACACGCTTACTTAAAATACGGCACAAAATTTCACGATAAAATGGTAGAAGAAATCATAAAGCGTAAGCAGGCGACTATCGAGAAGCTAAAAGAACGAAAAAGCATAAAAAACGCAATAGTAGCGGCTAAAGCTTTAGGGAAACGACCGGTCATTACAGAAGTAAAGCGGAGAGGCTTAAAAACAGAAGGAAATGACGTAGAAATAAAAGCAGAAGAAGCCGCGAGCCAGATGAAAGAAGGCGGTGCATGTGCGCTATCCGTTTTAACAGACGAAGCGTTTTCCGGTAGTTTAGACGATTTAAGAACCGTAAAAGTTTATGTTGACCTGCCGGTATTGAGAAAGGACTTCATCTTCGATGCGTTTCAGGTCTACGAATCATATGCTTGCGGTGCAAATGCGATATTACTAATAGCAAGATTCTTAACGGTGGAAAGATTGAAGGAGCTGGCAAAGAAAGCTGCCTCGCTGGGTATAGAATCACTTATCGAGATAGATCGCGAATCGACAGACAAGATTGTTGATGCCGACCTAACGGACATTTCATCATCATCGTTAATAGGCATAAACAATCGCGACTTAGATACGTTTGATGTGAACCTAGAAACTTTTGAGGCCATTGCACCGGAAGTTGAACAGAAGATACCGAACGATGTACCGTTAGTTGCTCTGAGTGGAATTAATAATACTGAAGACGCAAGACGGATGTTCGATGCGGGTGCTGACGCCTTACTTGTTGGCACATCCGTTATGAATGCTGCGGATATAGCGCAGAAAGTGAAAGAGTTGGTAGATGGCTGAAAAATCGCAAATTCGTTTTAGCTCTTTTATAACCACAAGATTACGTAGATTTTCATAAGAAATGCAATCCAAGACGAAGCTGAGTTCATGATAATTTGCCTCGGTCGGTACTTAATCACCTGATTTTTCTGATATATGAACGCACTATGCCCATTCAATCACTTCGTAATTGTTCTTAACGACCTTTTTGAGGGGGTAGATTTCTTTAATAATCTCGTCCGGATCGAACCAAAGATGAATCTCTTTTTTTGCGGATTCTTCGGAGTCCGAGCAATGGATAACGTTCTCCATAACGCCTTTTTTGTTAATCCTGCCGTATGCTCCGCGGATAGAAATCGGGTCTGCTTCGAGCGGATTCGTTGCACCGGCGATCCTTCGCACTTTTGCGATTGTATCCTCCCCTTCGTACACAAACACAAGTACGCGTTCATAGTCAGGGCCATAGGTTTTACCGGAAAAGTATTCATAAAGATCATCAAAAAACGGTTCGTCTTTTAAATGCGCGTAATGCTGCACCACAAGTTCCCGCGATACTTTGACAACCTTTGCACCAATGATCCTCAGGCGTGCTTCTAAAAAGCGGGCGAGGATGTTCCCGGTCAATGATTTCATCAGTGCGTCTGGCTTCAGAATGATCAGTGTGTATTGATGTTTCTTTGTTGCTTCGGTCATTGCTTGTACACCTTTTTGGTTAGATATTCAATAGGAGTATTCAATATAAATATAATTTAAAGGATACTTTGAGAGAACAAAACAAAATAAAATCAATTATTGACACAGATTAACACAGATTAACGCAGAAGAAATTAAATCAGTGTAAATCCGCGTCCTAAATTAAATAGCTAGATAGAAGTTATACGTTATATACAACACGAGCGGCACTGTCTTAAAAGCTAGCGATTTGTCAACGCGGAGATCGCCGAGGGCGCAGAGTTTAAGATAAGAGCTTGGGTTTTCTAATGCCTCTGCGTTCTCTGCGCACTCTGCGGTAAAACCTGGTTGTATATTGATTCCGCTGTAAAATTCGACGTGCCCATTGTCTGCACTTACATCTTACCGCCAGCTAAGACCGCAGCAGCCCTAGCTGCGCTTTCCGGTGTAAAGAATACCGGCAAACCTTTTTTCTCCTCGAAATGCTTTGCCATTCGCCTTGTAAACTTACCACCCGGACTACAGATGAGTATCGGTTTATTGTATATGTCTCTTATCACTTTCAGCTTATCTACCAGTCGTTCAGTAATTTCCGGCGGACCCCATAGAACAGTTACAATGACAATGTCGTATTCGTCCCTCAAGCCCTCCTCAAGGGCAATAACGTAATCCTCATCAGTAACGCTACTGGTCAGGTCTATTGGATTACCAGTAGCAGTGTAACCGGGCAGTTTGGCGCTCAAGCGTTTTCTCGTTTCCTCTGTAAGACCTGTCACTTCAAGTCCCAAATCGTCACATGCATCTGCCATAGTTACAGCGACACCACCACCATCCGTTATAATCAAAACCTTTTTGCCTGCGACCAGGTCATAGGAGTTCAAAACCTTACAGGCATCCTTTAACCCCTCATAGCCGTCCACCTCAATTATCCCGGCCTTTTTAAATGCCGCCTTATATAGCTCATACCTACCGGATATTGCACCCGTATGTGATCTGGCAGCATGTACTCCCGCCTCCCTTTTGCCAACCTTAACAGCAACAACGGGCTTTTTCTTTGTGCATCGCGATGCCACCTCTACAAACCGCCTTCCGTCGTCTACCGATTCCATGTATAGGGCGACAACCTTCGTTGCATCATCATCAACCAGGAAATTGAGGCACTCTGTCTCACCAACATCAACTCTATTCCCATAACTCACAATCCTTGCGACACCAATACCTTCTGATTCCAGCTCATCCACTATCATTTCAGCAAAAGAACCGCTCTGAGTGAGTATAGAGATCCTGCCTCTTTTGAGCCGATTCACCCGTTCCACAGGTATAAAAAAAGTATCCATCCGGGACACAGTATCATAAATGCCCAAACAGTTTGGACCGATGATCCTTATCCCTTTCCGCACAACAATCTCTTTTAGCGCTTCTTCCAACCGTCGCCCGGAATCCCCAACCTCCTTGAAACCCGCACTGATGATGATTGCACCCTTTACATTTTCGACTGGCTTCAGCACTTCCAACACTTTAGAGGCAGGTAATGCAAGGATAGCCACATCTATATCGTCCTTTATCTCGGCCATTGAGCTATAGCACTTGCGACCATCAATAGATGGATATTTAGGATTTACCAGATAGGTAGTCCCTTTAAAACCGATTCGCTTAAGGCTTTCCAAGATGATATGAGACGGTTTTCCGGGGATCGGCGAAGCACCAACAACGGCGATTGTTTTCGGGTTAAAGAAGAAGCTTATGTCTGTTCCAATACTCATTTACTCCCTCCTGTATCTTATTCAGTGCCGCCTCCCGCCTTACAGGTTTAAAGAGATGGGCGAACCTGCCCTGTACTTGTAGATATTCTTCGACAGGTTTAAATTTTGGGGGGACAACAGTATGTTTTAGATCACCAAAAACAGCCTCTTTTAGTGCCCAGACGCCAGTATCAACCGCAAGTTTTGCGAGTTTTACCGTGTATGACGGGTCTATTCCCCAACCAGGAGGGCAGGGAGAAAGAGCTATAAACAGTTTTGGGCCTTTGTACTGTTCTGCCTTTTTAAATTTGTTAATCAAATCAACAGGGTGGGCTGGCGAGATAGTGGCAAGATAGGGTGGTTTGTGACTATTCCAAATCGCAAAGAGATCTTTCTTTGCAAGCTCCGCCCCCATTGGGCTTATCCGCCCGGGAGGGGTTGTGCCGGTCTTTGATGCAAATGGTGTTGCTCCTGACCACTGGACTCCGGTATTGCCATATGCCTCATTATCATAACAGATATAATAGAAGTCGAGGTTGCGATTGATAGCCCCCGAAGTAGAAGAAAGACTCATATCGTAAGCAGCGCCATCACCGGTCAATACAACCACCTTCAAATCCTCGTCCGGATCGAGCCTACCCTTTTTTATCAATATGTCCAGCGCATCCCGTATCCCTTGCGCACCGGCAGGTGCAGATGCCATTGCGGTATAAAGCCAAGAATTCTTAAATGGGGTATAGGGATATATGGTAAGCAGAGTGAAACAACCGGCTGCATTTACTATTACTATCTTTCGCCCAAGTGCCTTCATACAGTGCCTCAAGGCCAAAAGACCACCACAACCCGCACAAGTAGGAGTGCCTGGGAGCATATTCTCTTCAGGTGGGATGTCTTTGATTGATTTTATACGTTCCATAACCATATCTTTCACCCCTTTCCCGCCATCCTCTTTAATCTCTCCATTTCATGCCATTCCTTATCCGTGTATATAAGTTGAGCGGTTCCCGCATCTTCTGTATCTACACCCTCAATCATCTTATTAATGATGAACTCAAACTCGTCAGGGCTTATGTTTTTACCGCCAAGTCCGGCAATAAAAGATAGCAAGAGCGGCCTATGTTTCTCATTGTATAGGCAACTGGCAATCTCAGAATGAAGAATCCCGCCCTTGCCTATGCTGATGTTCTGGTCTATGACCGCAACCGCCTTCTTACCGTTAATTGCTGCTTTTAGATCTGCCACAGGAAATGGCCGTAAGAGCCGCAGCCGCAAAAGCCCAGCCTTTATTCCTCGCTCTCGGGCATTGTTAACAGCCGCCTTGCCGAGAGAGGAGAAGGAGTTGATCATAACGAGAACATAATCAGCATCTTCCAGCATATAGCCTTCAATGCTATCATAGTTTCGACCAAATCCAATTTCAAATTCATCACAGACCTCTTTATAGACTGCCAGCGCGTTTTGACTCGCCATATGCATCTGGTATTTGAAATATGAATAGCTAGACCCGCCAAGTACTGCCGCGCTTTGGGCCATTGGTTGACTAGCCTTGAAAAAAGCGTGTTTCGGCTGATAAAGCGGCAGAAAATTTCTGACCTGCTCCACATCTGGCACCGCTACGGGTTCTCGGGTAAACGAGAGATAAAAACCATCCAGATTAACAATAATTGGTAGCAACACCCGCTCGTCCTCTGCCAATCGGTATGCCATCAGGATAGAATCTAAAACCTCCTGGCAGGTCTCACAATGTATCTGCAAAAATCCCGTGTCCCTTGCTGCTAGTACATCGTTATGGTCTGGCTCGAGTGTAATCGGAGAGGACAAGCCCCGCGATACATTTACCATCACTAGAGGTACTCGCCAGCCGGCTACTGCATAGAGCATCTCAAAACCATACAGAAGCCCTTGACTAGATGTAGCCGTAAAAGCACGAGCGCCCGTTGCAGAAGCAGATCCCGCTGCTGTTAGCATAGAATGCTCGGAGTCCATAGTAACGAACTTGCTATCCATAACACCATTTGAAATCCACCTTGCCAAGGTCTCGATAATCTCTGTCTGGGGCGTTATCGGATAGACCGGAATATAATCCACTTCGGCCAATCGCACCCCCCATGCAGCCGCGGCATTGCCCGTGAGCATCTCTTTTCTCATTTTATAAAACGTATAACTGCCTTATATTTAATTTAGGACACTGATTTACACAGATTGCACTGATTTATTTTCATCTGCGTTAATCAGTGTTAATCTGTGTCTATAATTTAGTTTCCCCCTTTTTATTTTCCGATCACCTTCTTAGCATGAACCTCTCTTACCTTGCCTAACGTATTTGTGGGACATTCCTCGACACAGATCAGGCAGCCCTTACAGTTATCGTAATCGGTATATGGGAAGCCGTCTTCATTTACTAAAATACCGCCATCCGGGCATCTGGCAACGCAGATCATACACCGGGTGCAGGAATCGTAATTCCAGGCAGGTCTAAAAACGCGCCAGTTACCGGTCATTCGCAAGGGCGTATTGCCGGTAGCGTTTATAGCAGGACTTGAGACTTCCGCAGGTTCGAACGGTAGTGTGATAACAGTGCTCTTTTTTTTGATTGTGTCAATAGTTCTTATTTCTATTTTTGCTTCTATTGGCGTGATGGCATTGAAACAATATAGTGCAGCAGCTACGTTTTTATCTAAAAGTCTTCTGTCAGTTGTGATCTCAGATAATACTTTTTTCACTGCGTCCGTTAAAGAATCTTCGCTAAGACCAACGATCCTGGCGGCAACTCCGCCTGCAAGGGTGCTAAGGATCGGCATGCCCAGCATATCAAGTCCAATCTTCGTTATATCCAGTGTTATGACCTGAGCGGTGATTTTATACTCAGCTTTCGCCTCCGCCGGGCTATGGGCGGTGTTTATAAGTACTATGCCGCCCTGTTTAAGACCTGATACTGGCTTCGTCAAAGGATCTTGCAACAGGGTTTCGTCCATGACTATCACAATATCTGGTTCTGGTATCACTCCGCGTTCCATGATGGGTTCTTCAGATATGCGTGTGGAGGCAGCTACTGGTGCACCCCGCCTCTCGGCACCATACAATGGGAAGTCCTGAGCATAGTAGCCATCCAAAAATGCCGCGGTACCCAGCACTTTACTGGCTACTCTTGCGCCCTGACCGCCTCTACCATGAAATCTCAACCGGTACATTTTTAGTCCCTATCTTCCCTTTGAGTGCATGAATAAAAAAACCTTTTATTTAAAAAAGTTTTAAAAGCTGTACCAAAGAACCCGTTTTTTGGATTAAACCTTTTTCTAAAAGGTTTGATGTTTCAATCCTACCTTAGTCCGTGTTTAACATATCTTATTCATCCAGCAATTTTAAATATCACTTCTGCAAACTCGGCAATCCGTTCCAGAGCTTCCTTTATTATTGCCATTTCGAGGCTGTTGTACTTATGTACAACTGCATTTCTTATGCCGTTGAATTCTTTTAATAGCTCACCTTCTTTTAATGCGATTACATTTCCCTGTATTAATTTTTCTATGTTTGTGTAGTCATCCTCTACAACTAATCCGAGCTCTTTTACTTTCATCGCTATGACGTCCATTCCAGACTCGATTCCGATCTGCAAAGAATAAAGTGCAGCTCGTTCTGTTACTTCTCCCGTTATCTCGTGGCTGTTTATGTATTCCAGTTCCCTTTCCAGTATCTCAATCTTCTTTAGGTATCTTTCGCTCATTTTTTAGCCACATCCGTCTCTGGTTTATCATTTCTCTTACATTTTTAAATTGGTTGCTCAAAACCCGATGTTCCATATCGTTCCATTCCTTTCTGTACCGGTAAAAGTAGTAAGAGAGTTCCACTTCATCGCCTATGATGACTTGATGATTCTTGATAATATCCATTTTTATGTGCAGTGGCAAATCCTCGAATATTTTGGTGTCGTATTTACTGCCAACTCGTTCAAATACTCTGAAAAGCACGCTCCTGGTGCTTGGTCTGACCAGTGCAATGTCTATGTCAGATCTCGTGGTTAGTTCGCCTTTCGCTGCGGATCCGAATAGGAGCACGCCTTCTACTTTGTCTTTTATGAATTCAAAATCCCTTTTTAGGTCTGAAAGCATCATTGTTTTTATCTCATCATGCTTACATAGGGTATTCATATTTAAATAGCACAAATGAACGCCCATGTCGAGATCATGAATATCCGCTTATCGTTTAGTTCTGTATCTATGAATGCGTATCTGGGATATGAGTGGCTCGTGGAATAGGGGTCTTTTACACGGTTTTGGCAAGCTCACGCTACGGGTGGTTCAATAGACTTGTTGCTAATTAAATGCTATCTCTACGCAAATGCTTTTAATATGATATAACAGCTATTATAAAACATGATATTCATTAAGAGAGCCTTGATGGACGACATGGCACTAAGAGCCACAATAGGACTATCCGCATCAGAATTTAATCAACGGGTGCTGAGTTTCGGTCCAGAAAGCGAATGCGAATAACAACTGACACGTTTCGCCAAAAAAAAATAGGAGACTTTTTATGATCTCACTATGTTACTTTCATGTGGGCTAGGCTATGGAATTATCATCTAATGTGCCGTTGAACTGGACAGACGGACGGAAGCAACATATTATCCCCTAAATATTAATTCCGCAACAAGTCTAATATATCTCCAACCGCTCTAATGTGCCTTCTGTAGGCACACCATCATCATCCCAAC
>CBDAFQ010000154.1:0-30322 GCA_965195275.1 uncultured ANME-1 euryarchaeote
GAGTATACAATCAGACGATCCGTAGTTGCAGTTGGACCATCTATTGTCAAATGAACCCGCATAGCAGCCCTGCGTCCATCCGAAGAAGTAGTTGCTGTTCGTTAATCCGTCTGCATCTGCGTTGTTTATTTTCATTACATAAGTGGGGTTCGCGTGTCCTATATGGTTTACTATATTCGGATTGTTGTTCAGCCTATCGATGAGTTCGGATTTAGGCCAATCGTTTCCGGGATAATCCCGATCGTACATTGTATCAACAGCAAAAGGCGGCTGTGGAAAACCTACCGTAGTATAGCCCCAATTAGCGGACCCTTCTTTGACCTCGTCCTTGTAGTCGCCACCCCAGGGGGTCCAGCCGAGATATTCGCCAACCATCAACGCCTTGGGTACGAATGCCGCACTTTCATATGCTATCGTTTTCTTTACGAAATTGGTTCGTTATTTCTGCGTTGCATCTTAAATCACTCGTCCCCAAAAAATTAAAAGCGTTACCAAAGAAATGTTTATACGTCATATAGATATATATTAAATTAATAACACTGCCTCGGTAGCTTAGCTTGGATGAGCGATTGATTTGTAATCAGTAGGTCGAGGGTTCAAATCCCTCCCGAGGCTTTCTTTGTACGTCTCCCTTAAAGCCTCTTTTTCCCTATTCTATAAATAAACCAAAAAGCATAATCTCCAACTAAAATTGATTAATACTCGACTCAGATTAACACTAAAACTTTTTAGAAAAAAAGTTTTATCAAAACTCAATTTCTTTGGTAAAACTTTCTTTTTAAAAGAAAGGTTTGTGTAAATTAGCATCCTAAATTAAATAGATAGGAGATATACTTTATATACAATTAAATATCGTGGAGGTGGAAGAGTGATAAGAGCGCAGATTGACCTGCTCCAAGAAAAGATCGCTGAATTCTGTAAGAAATGGAAGATACGCGAATTCGCGCTATTTGGGTCTGTGCTGGGGATTAAGTTTCGCGATGATAGCGATATAGACGTGCTCGTCACCTTCGATGAGGATGCAAAACATACGTTATTCGATCTCATCCACATGCAGGACGAACTCAAAGAGCTCTTTGGGCGTGAAGTGGACATAATCAGCCGTCGAGGCATCGAATCCAGCCGTAATTATCTCCGCAGGAATGCTATATTAAATTCAGCCGAGGCAATCTATGCAACGTGATAGAGAATACTTACGGGATATTCTGGAAGCAGCAAAAATCGCTATAAATTACATGAGTACGATGGTGTGGATATGTATATCATTTGGGAAACAGTCAACACCGATTTACCGCCACCCATTGATGTTATAGACGGTATACTTCAAACGCTGAAGTAAACATAAAATCCTCAATTTGCATTCTGTATTTTGCATTTAATTGCTCGAGATCTACAAGATTTCGAGCATTTACTAGGGGACCAACCCCGGGAACCATAGCCCCGCTTCTTCTTCCAAGCCGAACATCACGTTCATATTCTGTATCGCCTGGCCAGATCCACCTTTAACAAGGTTGTCAATTGCGGAAATCGCCACGATCCTCGCGTTTACCGTATCTATCCCGAATCCAATATCGCAGAAGTTAGTGCCTCTTACAGCGCTCAAAGAGGGTATGCCCTCCCGGAGCCGTATAAATCTCTTACCAGCATAAGCCTGTTTATAGATCTCTTCGATTTCATCATGCGTCAATGTCTCTTCTGTACTCAAGAATACATGCGCAGTGGTGAGTATACCCCTAATAGAAGGAATGACATGCGGTGTGAAGCTTACATTCGCGTTTAGCTCCATCCTCATTTCCGCGACATGCCGGTGCTCCGTTATTTGATACGGGATGATATTCTCAGCGAGATTCGGGTAATGAGACGTTTCGGACGGTTCAGCACCGGCACCGGATACGCCTGATTTCGCATCAAATACCACTTGGTTTACCAGTCCTTCTTTCACTAGCGGTGCAACAGCAAGTATAGCACCCGTGGGATAGCAGCCCGGGTTCGCAACCAAATCAGCATCCTTTACTTCCGGATGCAATTCCGTCAGCCCGTACACAGCTTCTCGCTCTTCTTTATCGCTATGTTCTCGTTTGTATATCCGCTCGTACTCTTCCTTCTTCAATCGGTAGTCGGCGCTGAGGTCTATTACCTTGGCCCCACTTGCTACTAACTCCGGCACATAGTCCATTGCACTGCCATGAGGAACCGCAACAAATACAATATCGCTTCTATTTGCTATCTCTTCTGTATCTATATCTTCATATTCGAGCTCGATAAACGGGGCCAGGTGTGGATTCACGCTGCTTACCTTCTTACCTTTGTATCGCCTGGACGTCACCACGGATATTTCTACTCCTGGATGCATCAGGAGCAGCCGTATTAACTCAAGACCCGTGTACCCAGCGCCGCCAATTATTCCTGCTTCTATCATTTATTTACTCTTTTTTATGTAGTTTATCAAACCCCCACTATCCAATAGCTTCTGCATGAATTCCGGTAGTGGTTTGAATTCATATTCCCCCTTCTTTGTAATATCCCTTATCACGCCGTCACCGAAATCTATCGCTATCTCATCCGTTTCTTCTATCTTGTCGAATACGTCTGCCTCGATCAGAGGCAGCCCGATATTAATAGAATTTCTAAAGAAAATCCGCGCAAAGCTCTTTGCTATCACGCAGCTTATACCCACACCGATTAAAGCACGAGGTGCATGCTCCCGTGAACTGCCGCAGCCGAAATTCTCTGCCGCTATGATTACATCCCCCCTTCTTGCTTCTTTTGCAAATTCCGGTCGCATCTTGGCGAACGCATGCGCAGCGAGCTTCTTTGGATCGCCGGTAGTCAGATATTCCGCCGGTATTATCTGGTCTGTGTCTACATCAGGTCCAAACTTCCATACTCTCATCTTTTCCATTTTAATCTCTACCTCTTCAGTCCCTGAATAAAAGCATATATGTTCGTTGCAACACCCATAACACCGACTTTTAGTTCATTCACCAGTCCAACACCTTCTAATTTTATCGCACCGGTCTTAAATGCGTCCTGAAAGGCAGAAACGGGATCTTCGGAGTTCATTATAGTGCGAATTGTACTTTCTGAAGTATATACCTTCATCGTTGGATCAGAGATTTCAGCTACATCAAAGCTTATGACTTTCGCGCCCTTACCGGTCTCTATACCATACATTAGCACGTTCCCATTGTCAAGAGAAATTTCGCAGTTTATTCTAGCCTCGCCGATAAAACTACCTATAAATGGGATTTCATCAACGTTTTGATTGTATATCTCTACTCCTCGCTTTAGGTCTCCTAACTGGCCAAATCCTTCTTCCATTCCCACCACAGGTTGAAGCATCCCTGCAAGCAAGAACGAAGACAGTACTAGAACCGCAGAAATTGCAGACACTTTTTTTATTTCCGCCATTATTTAACCTCCTTTCTTTTGCCATGCCATGCCATATAATATAATTTTAAATTTCGCGAAGTGCATATAAATAAACTTTGAGTTATCTTGTAAAATCTCGTGGACTTTTTTTGGTTGTATAAAATAAAATAGAACTACCTTCTATTAAATTTAGGACACAGATTTACACTGATTTACACGGATTTACTAAACTAAACTAAACTAAACTAAATTTAAGTTTGACATTGTTGTTCTTTATTCATCTGTGTCAATCTGCGTTAATCAGTGTCTATAATTAATTTTCTTGTTAGTTATTACTCCAATTCCGTCGGGTCCGTTATCCGCCCTTTAATCGCGGAAGCTGCGACTACTGCGGGGTTCGCCAAATAGACCTCGGAATCCTTGTGACCCATCCGCCCGATAAAGTTCCGATTTGTTGTGCTTATGCATCGCTCATCTTTGGCGAGAACTCCCATGTGGCCGCCTAAACATGCGCCACATGTCGGTCCCGAGACAAAAGCATCAGCGGCGAGGAATATCTGGATTACGCCCTCTTCTATCGCCTGTGCGAGCACCGCCTCACTCGCGGGCACTACAATCATCCGCACATCCGGACTGATCTTTTTACCGCTTAATATCGCTGCGGCAACACGCAAATCCTCGATCCTACCGTTTGTGCAAGATCCGAGATACGCCTGGTCAATAGGAACGTCCAGTTCGCTCGCAGGTGCGGTATTAGCAGGTGAGAACGGTTTTGCAACTGTTGGAACTATCTCTGACGCATCATATTCAAGCACTGCTTCATATTCGCTTTCTTTTCCATCTGCATAAACTGCCTTATAGTCGCCCCTTACCCTACCATCCAGGAACTCGAATACCTTATCATCCGGTGGTATAATCCCCGCCTTAGCTCCTGCTTCTATTGCCATGTTCGATATTGTTATCCTATCGGAAAGATTCAGAGTTTCTATTGCAGTGCCGTAAAACTCCTGTGATTTGTATAACGAGCCGGAAACGCCTATGTCTCCTATTATATGCAGTATTATATCCTTTCCCATCACGTATCTCTTCGGCTCACCGCGAATTACAAACTTCTGCGTCTCCGGAACCTTGAACCATAATCTCCCGGTAGCCATTGCTGCTGCCGCCTCCGTTGAGCCTACTCCGGTGGAAAAAGCACCTAAGGCGCCATAAGAGCATGTATGCGAGTCTGCACCTATTATCAACCTTCCGGGCGCAACATATCCTGCTTCTATCATTACTTGATGGCATATCCCGCCTTTCCCTATCTCATAATAATTTGCGATTTTATACTTTCGCGCATAGTTACGCAATGCTTTCGCCTGTTCTGCTGAGTCCACATCCTTGTTGGGTACATAATGGTCCTGTACCACCACCGCCTTCTCTTTTTTTATATCATACGCAAGCTCATCGAGGACTTCAAACGCAGGCACACCCGTTATATCATTCACCATTATGTAATCGACTTCGCGTTCTACGATTTCCCCCGCTTCTCCATCCAGTATCTTTTCCGCTATTGTGGCCATTCGTCTCTTCCTTCCCTTCCCTATCCTATTTAAGTTTGATTATAAACCTTTAAGATCTTTCAAAAAGGTAGCTCTACCTAAGAACTATTGCACTTTATGTATTGTACTGTAGTACCTCAAAAAAAGAAAGTGGTTAGGGTTAATATACCGTTGTAATACCCATAGCCTCTTCTGCAGCATCTATTGTCCCATCTACCAGCAGAGCTAGCGAGGGATCATAGCATCTCTCTGTATTTCTCATCTCTTCTGCGGTCATACCTGCACGTATAGCAACTTCCAGCTCATTTACTCGCTCTGCAACTGTGGCTTCACCGACCAATTGCCCACCTATTAATTTCTTCGTGTATGCATCGAATATCAATTTCAGTGTGAGCGGCTTTGCACCGGGGAAGTATCGCGCCTTTATCAGTTTCGTTGCCTTACCACTTACAGTTTTAATCCCAGCTCTTGCCGCAGCTTCCGATGTCACACCAACATATCCTACCAGCAAACCGCCTATATCCGCTGCGGTTGGACTCAAACAAGGCTCGTAAGAGGAATATAATGCGGGTTCTCCTGTGAGATCACTGAGTATGTTATTTGCAACGACCTTCGCCTGAACTACAGTAGTAGATGCCATTTGGCTCAATTTTGGACGATGCGTAACGCCATCTATAACTTCAATGCAATCACCGAGTGCAAACACGTTTTTTATGTAGTTCCTGCCTTTTTTAACGTGCAGTACACTGTCCGTGACTATTCCGCTGCTGCATCCTGTTTCTATCCCTGCATCCACTGCCAGTTCGGTGCTCGTGTTCATACCTTTTGCAATAACGACAACATCAGCCGGAATCTCTTCTTCCGCTCCGCCATTGCCTATTACCACTGATTTCACATGTCCCTCATCTCCGTTTAAACGAGTTATCTCTTTACGTTCGAGTATGAACCGTATTCCCTGCTTCTCGAGCCACTCCTTTACCATATCGCCCATATCCGGGTCCAAACCAGAAGGTAGCAAAGAAGGAGGTCCTCCCAGAACCGTTGTTTTCAATCCTTTAAGAGCAAAAGCCACCGCTGATTGTAGCCCTATTATCCCACGACCGCGAACAAAAGCGTTTTTTACGCCATCAGCATTCATTGCCGCTTCTATCTTCCTTGCATCATCTTCGTTATTGAAAGTATAAACGCCCTCAAGCCCTGCTTCTGTTACCGAAGCAGGCATAGATGGTTTTCGACCCGTTGCAATAACGAGATAATCGTATTTTAGCACCTCGCCTGTCTTGAGAACTACACTGCTCTCATCCAAATTCAGCTTTGATACGTCCGTCTCGGTTCGGAAATCAACGCCCTGGTCAATGAAGAACTGCGGCTTGTTTATCTCTGTCTTTTCTATCTCATACCAACCACGCAAAGCAAAAGGCAGTCCGCAAACGGATACCCAACCACTTTTCTCTCGCTTTAATAATGTTAAGTCCAATCCCCCTCCCACATCGTCCTTCCTTGCATGTAAACTCCTCAATACGGAAATCCCAGCAATACCACCACCAACAATAACAACCCTTTTTGCCATTTCGCGCTCTTCTCCTCTTTAATTTTTACCATCAACAAGAGGAGGGTATGAGATCACAAGCATAAATAATTAACGCTTTATTTTTTTTCTCATAAAACATTTAGATAATGTGGTGAATGAAAGTATGAGTGGCACAAAGGGCTATGGAAAAGCAAGTGGCGCGGGGACTATAATAAATGCAATAGCAACCAACAAAGGGTCTGCTTTTGGCATTGATCTATGGACGTATGCGGAAGTAGAACTTGGCGATGATTTTAGAGGCATATCCGGTGCAATAGAGGATGAATCGGGGCAATCATGTGATACAAGATTGATAGAGCGATGCCTGGAGTTAGTACTGCGTAAGTTCGATTTGCCGCTACGGGGTTATGTGAAGACGAGAAGCGAAGTGCCGATGGGAAGTGGGTTGAAGAGCAGCAGTGCAGCCGCAAATGCCGCTGTTGTTGCTACCCTTGATGCTCTGGGAGAAGAAGCGAAAGCGGAAATAGGTGCGCTGGATGCGATACAAATAGGTGTAAAAGCCGCTCTTGATGTGGGCGTGTCTATAACAGGCGCCTTTGACGATGCTTGCGCTTCTTTGCTTGGCGGGATAGTAATAACAGACAATAAAAAGATGGAGTTGGTAAAGCGGGTGGAGAAGGAATCAGAAGTACTTATTCTCGTTCCGAGAAGGCAAGCGTTTACGGCTGATACCGATGTGAAACGGTCAAGATTAATCGCACCGTGGGTGAACCTCGCGTATGAATTGGCGTTGACAGATAAATTTGAAGATGCAATGACGTTAAATGGTTTTTTGTATTGTTCCGCGCTGAATTTCAATCCTGAACCGATGCTAAAGGCTTTGGAATGCGGAGTGAGAGGTGTGAGCTTATCAGGGACAGGGCCTTCTTTTGTCGCTCTCGTGAATGCTGAAAACGAGCGGCGATTACGCGAGGCGTGGAGCGAATTAGAGAGTGACGGGATGTTGATTAAGAGAAGGATAAATGTAATTAATCAATATCCTTTTGGTTCGGTATAAGTTAGTGGCAGTCTCATAATTACCCTCGTTGAGACGGAAATTATTATAAAAGAATAATAGCGATGTAAACAAGAATAATTATTAACGCAGATTAACGCAGAAGAAATTAAATCTGTGTAAATCCGCGTCCTAAATTAAATAGGCAGAAGTAAGTTATAGCTTATATACGAAAATAAATAATAAAGAAAAAAAATGCGGTACTAGGGTAAACTAAAAGATGAAGCGAGATATACTCCTTTACATCGGCGCAGCTTTGAGCGTAGTAGCATCTTATGCGGCTTATGTCTGGATACCGCCGGAAGCGACTATGGGCGACCTTTACCGGATTGTATATCTGCATGTGCCCGTTGCATGGGTTTGCTACCTCGCTTTTGCTCTTTCACTCATCGCAAGCATTGCCTTCCTGACAAAACGAAAGCATGCATACGATAGAGTGGCAGAGGTGGCGGCTATCTTAGGCTTGGTATATGGTGCAATAGCTCTTGTTTCCGGTTCGATCTGGGCGAAAGCCGCCTGGGGCAGCTATTGGAACTGGGACCCAAGAGAAACAACTACACTTATTCTCTGGATTGCATACGCGGGCTATATATCTATAAGACACTCCATCGGCGAGGTGGAGAAAAGGGGTGTAATAGGCGCGGTGTATAATATTCTGGCTTTCTTTACTATACCGCTGAGTTATCTCTCTATAATGATGTTACCCACACTTCATCCTATGATTGCCACTCCGACTGAGATATTTATGACCGATCCGATGATCGCAACGTTATTCTTAAGCCTCATAGCAGCTTCTATAATCTTCGTATATCTTTTGATAATCGTGCTCAATGTCTGGTCGTTAGAAAACCGTGTAAACGCATTAATCTACGAAAAAGGAGGTGTTTGATTAAAAACTAAAATGTATGAAGTATTCATCGTTTCTGTTATTTACTGGACGACCCTGTTAGTGGTCTTTGTATGGCTCAGCAGGCGGTTAGCTGCGCTTAGAACGCGAATAGCTGATTTGGAGGCAGGGGAGAGCGAAGAAAAATGAAACTGAAACCGGTTTATATAATCGTTGCCCTGTTGATCGTGGTGAGTGCGATTCTTGCAATCGACGCTTTTTCATCTTATGTTAATCCCTATTCTACGGTCTCGGAGATCGCAGGCGATGAGGGCTATATCGGCAGAGAAGTACAAATTTTAGCTGATATCGCTAATAGGTCGATACATTGGGACGAGGCTGGTTCACTGCTCTTTAATATTACAGACGGCGAAGCTACTATCGCGGTGACATACTCAGGTGTCCCGCCACAGAGCTTTACGGATCGGCAAAAGGTGGTTGCCATAGGTGTGCAGACTACTCCCTATCATATGAATGCAACGCAATTACTGGTCAAATGCCCGTCTAAATATGAATGATTACTCTCCTAGGGCACTGTCTAAAAAACCAGGGATTTATCACCGCGGAGATCGCAGAGTTATGGCGCAGAGTTTAAGAGTGTTCCAATCCCCGCTTGGATTTTCTAATGCCTCTGTGTTCTCCGCGCGCTCTGCGGTAAAACTTGAAGATATGGTGATTTCACTGAAAAATTCGACTGTGCCCTCCCCTAGCATTTATCTCCCCTGCTATGTTCTCGAGCATCAATCGTCGCACTTCTTCCATTTCGGTTGTCTGACCGAGAACCCACATCAACTTCACCAGAGCGGTCTCCGGCAGCATATCTGCACCCTCTATCAGCCCGGCATGGAGTAAATCACGACCTGTGTCATACACCCTATCACAAATAGACCCATATAAGCATTGAGAAGTCATCACCACCGGTACGCCATCTTTTATCGCTCTCGTCACGTCGGGAATCCAATCGGCAGAAACATGCCCTAAACCCGTTCCTTCTAATACAATGCCTTTGTAGCCCTGCGATATAAAGAACTCGATTATTGCCGGGTCGGCACCAGGGTAATATTTAATGAGGGCGCATTTATCCTCAAACTTGTCCCGCAGCTCTAATTCTTTCTCTGCTCTTTTAATATATGCCGTGTCAAACTCAAAGCGTATCCGTTCTATATCTCTTGCGTCATAATACACCTTTCCTATTGGAATGTCATTTACCGATTGAAAAGCATCCCTCGCGGACGTGTGCAGCTTCCTCACTTTCGTGCCCCTGTGAATGAGACAGAAATCATCTGAGGTACTGCCATGCATCACTACTACAACTTCTGCAAGGTCGCTGCAAGCCACTTTCGCGGCACAGATCGCATTCATTGCCGCATCGCTGGACGGGCGGTCAGAACTACGTTGCGAACCCACAAGAACGATTGGCACCGGAGTTTGCACCATAAAAGACAACGCGGCAGCAGTGTAGCCCATTGTATCTGTGCCGTGCGTAACAATTATCCCGTCGGCACCGTTATTTATCTCGTTGTAGACCTCCATTGCGAGTTTACGCCAGTATTCTGCACGCATATTCTCGCTAAGGATGCTATAAACTACCTTTCCTTTTATGTTCGCTATTTCTCCTAATTCCGGGATCGCATCGAGTATATCATCCGTGGAGAATTGGGGTGAGACCGCGCCGGTTCTGTAATCCACTTTTGAAGCAATAGTGCCACCAGTTGAGAGAATGGACAAAAAGGGAATACCTTCTTTTACTGCTTTTATCTCGGCTTTTCGCTCTCTTTTTAATCTTTCTGCGCTTCTTATAACCTCTATTTCCACATTTTCCGGTCTTATCCCTATATTATAGCCGCTATCGAGTTTTATAACAATATCTCTTGACGCAGTTGGCATTACAACGCCCTCATAAACTGCATTGTTAGTCTCCTTCTTTATCCTTATACGATCGCCATCAACAAATTTTTGCATCAAGAAGAACATCTCTGATGAGAGGATAAAAAAGCTAAAATTTATACATTGCTTTTTTATACTATGATACATCTTAGATCTTAGTGTAAGAATAGAAGAATAAGAAGAAAGGTGGAACAAAATGAGTGAACAAACGTCTGGAGTGAAGGAAAGGATAAATATTTTTAAAATAGGCGATCTGTGGTGTTTCAAATATTTTTTTGGTGATCGAGAGCTCTTTATGGGTTTGGCGGATTATTACAATCGCGCTAAATATCGGTTTGAGCTTAAAAACGCTGAGGAGATGGAGACGGTAACGAAATATCTCACGGAGAACGGCTTTGAAACTGTCAAAATTGAGGATACCTCTGATTATCTGGTCTCAATAGACAGATTTAAGAAGTATGCACCAATACTTAGAAATTCGATCGACTCTACAGAAAAGGAAAAGGAAAGGACTTTTATAATGAAGGATCTGGCATCTGTAGAGGAAGCGATTGCGAATGGCGCGAAGAAAGTTGCTGATGATCTTGCGTAGTGCATGCCGTTAAATAACCACAAGTAACGCCCTATTTTTTTCCCTTTTTCTTCTGATTTCGAAATTCGTGCTTTGAATTGCTTTGAATTTGGATGCTATTGTGTAATTACGCCCTACCCTTCCTGATCACGAACACCTCCCCTTTCTCTATCTCAAATTCAACATCCAAAAATTTCTCCGTCACGTACATGTTCGTTTCAAGATGCCCTGTCACGTCTCTAACACTCATCTCTGATTTACCGTCTGCGAGCGCAATGTAAGGAATAAGCTGATCGGCAAGGCGGACATCAACAGTTGATGCTGATTCGGACACCTTCAAAAACGCTCTTGCCGCTTCTTCGCCAACGAGTTCCGCTCTTCTTCCTCTCGCTCCCACTGCGCTACCACTTTTGTAGCCACGCCATAAAGTTATGCCACAGCCTGTCGTCCTCTCACCTCCTTCTTCTATCTCTATTTCTATCGCGGTATCGTATTCCTGCAATCTCCTTTCCGCAGCTTTCGCCTGCCTTTTGGCAACATGTGTGGGGAGGCCACAGGAATGAGAAACTCCTTTTATGGGCCCTCCTCTTTCTCGATCCGTAAAAGCAATTCCTTTCATGTGATGCGAAGGAGCTATCCTAACCTCCACTAATCCGCCACCCTTGGGATAATAACCCCGCCTCTTCAAGCTTATTTGCACATCACAGCCCATCTCACGAATAGCTTTGAGAAACACATTAGTGTAAAAATCAATCGGGGGAGACCATTTAACATCGGTTCCACCTTTTATACGCACAATCGTCTCGCGATCGGCAAAAAGCGCAACTGGTATAAGTGCTTGCAATAATAACGTTACGCTTCCTGCAGTGCCTATATCTATTTCGCCAACAAATCCTTTTAACTCCGCAGGCGAGAATTTCAACCGTGAAGAACGCAACTCCAGCCCCTCTGTCACACCGCCCGACAGTTTCTCTACCGCTTTCGCAGCATGCAAATGCTGTGCGGAAAGCCCTGGTTTCGGCCTATCTGCTCTTATGTTCTTTATTTCAACTTCTTTTCCTGTTACTGCCGCAAGAGCAATTGCAGTTCTTATTATCTGCCCGCCACCCTCACCAAATGAGCCGTCTATTTCTATCATAAAACATTCTCTCGTTTACAAAAATCGGAAGAATCTTTACTAAAGAGGAAAGAACTATATTTGCCTATGGTAGTTTCGTGGTCACTTCACAACCTTCCTTTTTCACTATTAATGTATGCTCTGCCTGAGAAACTAAACCATCCCCTTCTTCTTTTAATATCGGGTACGCTCGTAATATGCCTTTTGTGCTTTCTAACGTCCGGAATGCCAAATCTAGCCGCTCTCTTGGCAACCATCGCTTAGCAAATGGCAACTCTTGATATTTCTTTATCTCTTCCAACAGCTTCTTCGCCTCTTTTATCCTGACCGGCTTCGCTTTTATTAAGCTATATATCTCCGCATTTCCATGCTCTGCTACTTTACCTACACCATCCGTTGCAAATGGCTCTATCGCAACAACCTCGTTCTCCCTTAATACCACGCCCTTTTTATGCTTTACATTTGGTATTGCCGGTGCCGCATGGGCATCATATCTCGTGAGTCCATGTCCTGTGAGATTAACGATGGGTTTATATCCATGTTCTCTTATAACATTCTCGATTGCTTCACCTATTTCAACTGTGCTTACACCGTCACGAATTATCGTTATCGCCGCGTTTAACGCCGCTTCGGACGCTTTCACCAGCCCATCGTTCTTACCACTTAAATCCACTGTCACTGCACTATCGCCTATATAACCGTCTACATGAACACCAATATCAAGCTTTACAATTTCCGTGCCAAAGACCGCCTTGTCCGCTATCGCGGGTGTAGCATGTGCCGCTTCCGCGTCCCTTGATATATTACACGGGAATGCAGGTTCTCCGCCCTTTTCTCTTATGCTGTTCTCAACGAATTCCGCAACATCTAATACTAAAACCCCTTCTTCTATTCTCGCTTTCGCCTCTTCTCTTACCTCTGCCAAAATCCTTCCCGCCGTTCTATACTTATCTAATACGAGTTCTATCTCTTCTCCCATTTTTATTACCTCAATTGTTCTTTATTTCTTTTACGGCTTTCTAAGGCTAAAACTTTTTGCTTCTTCCTTTATCTTCGCCGCTCGCTTCGCACCCACTCCATGAACTCCCCCCAACCGCTCTAAGTCAGCATTTGCCACTTCTTCTTCATTCCGAAACCCAGCCGAATATAATCGCCTTGCTATTATCCGTCCAACGCCTTTTATTGATACCAATCTAAGCAAATCTATTTTAACTCCATACCTAATCCTATCCTTTAACCCGTTTAGACGCGCATACATCTCATCATCCTGAAGATACTCGGCCATCCTTGACGCAGCATAGCCTATCCACCCCAGGACGTATATGTTGTTGTGTATCTCACCCGGATATGTTCCAAACAGCTCTTTTAACTTGGGATACGTGAGTTCATCTATCCATGCATGTGCAATGATGGCACTGCCCAACGCATGTGCACCGTTATACAGCCATTCGTGATTATCACTAAAGCTGCTTGCTATTTCCATCGCATTCTTTACCTTCAGCGGGATGACTTCTTCACATTTAGCCACCAGTAGCAGGAGGTCAAAATCCGATGCCCTGCTATCGCTTAAAGCGGTTATCCCTTCTCGCAGTTCCAATGCCGAGTTCAGCGATAAATACAACCTTGAAGAAAGTGTTCCGAATTTGGTTGCCCGTATACTATCGCCGTCCATCTCTATGAAACCTGCTCTTGTCAGCCCCTCCAGTATGCTGTCCAGTTCCGCTTTCACGAATCCTATTTCTCCGCCATTTTGATGCGCATAGAAGGTGCAGTCGAGAAACTCGTAGACTTGATCTATACTATGTGCACCGCCAGCAATAGTTGCAAGAACTTGCTCAGTCATTGTATCGTTCGAAAATCGCGATTCTATCCGCTCTAATTCGCCATTTATATATGCCCGTTCTATTGCTTCGAGTTCATCCTCGTTTTTTGCTACTATTAGCCCTAGTCCATACGTGTCATGCTCGGGTCTTCCGGCACGACCAAATACCTGCTTCACCCAGCATACGGGCATCGGCTCAACGCCCCTACCGAGCGTGAAGAACTTATAATTCCTGATAATGACCATTTTTGCAGGTAAAGAGACCCCCATTGCCAGGGTTGGTGTGCAGCAGATAACTTTCAATATCCTGTTCCTGAAACTGTCTTCTATCGCTCTCCGCTGCTCCGGATGCAGCCATGAATTATGATATGCAACGCCAAATCTAACCATCTCTGCAAGATCGTCCACACCGACATCCACAAGTTCTGCGAGTTTGTCCAACTCCTTATTTCTCATCTTTAACTGCGCTGCAATCTTTCTCGCGAATGAGGCAGAGCCCCTCTTTGTATTCACAAAAACAAGAACTTGTGCGTCCTCTTTCACCTCTTCTAGCACTCGTGTTATTATCGCCCGGTCGTCCTCAGCCAGAAGTACTTCCTCTTTTAATGGCACCGGTCGCCAGTCGGACTTTATTACAGATGCATGCAGCCAGCTTCCAAACTCCTCTACGTTCGACATGGTTGCTGATAAAGCGACGATCCGCGCGGAAGGATTAAAGCTCATGAATCTTGCCAAAGCACCCTCTAACCTCGGGCCTCTCTTCTCTTCCCCCAGCACATGCGCCTCATCCACAACAACAACGGAAATCTTGCTTAACCACGCGGGCTTTAATCGCGTGAGCGAATCCAGTTTCTCCAGTGTCAGGAGTATAATGTTGTTTTTTTCTAAATATCTGGAAGAGCTTTCATAATCGCCGGTTGATATGCCAACGGCGGCAACAGAGCCGTATTTATCCTTGAAATTCTGGTATTTCTCGTAGGCTAATGCATTCAGCGGCACGACATAAAGGCATTTACCCGAATCTTGCAATATCGATTTCAACATCACCAATTCCGCTAACAGCGTCTTTCCACTTGCGGTTGGTGACGAGATAACGAAATTATTGGCAGTGTCAAGCAAGCCCGCTTTCATCGCCTCTTCCTGCGGCGGATATAACTCCAGGTCACTAACAATAGGCTCCAGTTCTATTCCCAAATTCAAGTCTGATAATCTCATTTTCAGAATTAGAATAAATATATATTACTTCCTTATTTCAATTATCAAGAAGGGCAGTTTATTTTAATTTGAAGTTATAAAAGGAAAAATGGCGAAGAAGCAGAAGAGAAGGAAGGGACGAAAGACAAAATCCGCAGGTAGGTTTGGCGTACGCTATGGTACTCGAATAAGAAAAGCGGTTGTAGCAATAGAAGAGCGGACACATGCGGCACATAATTGCCCCAAATGCGAAAGGGGGTCAGTGAAAAGGATCGGTACCGGGATATGGAAATGTGCAAAATGCGGCTACACTTTCTCCGGTGGGACTTATGTCCCTCAAACCCCACTGGGGCTAGCGTCACAGCGGGCACTTAAAAGGGCAGTTGAAAAAGGTACAGAAATAGGCATTGTAAGTAAAGAGACGATGGAAGCGGAAGGAGAACTAGGAGAATAGTCAAAGTTACTATGGATTACTATTGCATGAGATGCAAAAGGCATGTGGAAATAGACAATAAAGTGTACCGGGGGGTACGATGCCCATACTGTGGATATCGGGCAATGAGGAAGGAGAGATCGGAAGTGATAGCGAAACAAGTAAAAGCCGTTTAATAACGTTTTGATCAGACTGTCCTGATGTTTGTAATGAAAGTCGAAGCGGAATTTGAGTTCGATGATGATGTGGCGAAACTAAAAGCGGTATATAAGGCTGTAAAAGAGGAGTGGGCTGATGAGACAGATAAAAGGCGCTCCTTTGTTAACATCGAGCTCAAAGGGACTAAATTGGGTATTTATATATGTGGTGATGATGTAGTAAGGCTAAGAGCAGCGGTGAATACCTGGCTTCGATTGGTAAAAATAGCGGAGGAAATGATAGAAGTATGCCAGCTTCGGACTTTCTAAGCGGGATACCTGCATTGGTGTTTCTACTGGTTATTATCCTCTTTATTTTAGGCGTGATATGGCTGATAATCAAATTGTTACCTTATCTCATCCCAGCAATTGCAATAGTGATTGTGATTCTCATTTTAGTCTATTTCATGTGGCGGATTTTTAGCCGATGATAAAGTACCCAAACTACCTAATCATGAATGTCCGATTTATCACTCGGCTGGAGAGCTAGCGCTATCTATGTATCTTATCAATCCCTTGTCTATATTTACAAAAGTCCTGATAGCATGTCTTATCGCTTGACTTCTATTTTCAAACACACCTCTATCGATCAGCGCATCCAAATAATCCAGATTCTTTTTGTCGATCCAAACAGTAACATGCTCCTTCCGATCTTCTTCTTTTTTCCATCTCATGATCTATGTAGCCTAATGTAGCCTCATCCTTTATATGTTTTCAAGGCTTTGTATTATCATTCGTTTTGAGTTTCTGGTTCTGCTATAGGATATAGTGCAATCGCTTTTTGTCTATTAAATTAAAATAATCTAGTACTTTTGTTTTCAATTGTCACGTACAAAAAAAATAGAGGGTGAGGACAATTATATGTCCTCAGTGTGCTGCGTTTATTCTTTTGCTTTTATTACAATCCCAGCACATCTTTAAGCTCGAGATGGTACTTTCCCAGGCTACCGCCGAAGTTACCTGCTGTTATCTTTACCACGCCTGGAACTTTCACCGCCGCCTTTATTCCCGCCTTCATTGCTTCCTTAACCGCATCTTCGCTAACTCCGTTTATTACGATCTCAAAAACGCCGTTGACATCAGCAGGCAGTTCTGTATCCTCTATTTTGTCCTTTAACGTGGGGCAGTACTTCTCATTTATCGTGGCATGCATGAACTTATATTTATTTGAGCTGGGTTTCGAACCCGAAGCGACAACGCCACCAGTAAACGGCGTTATTGTGCCTTCAACTTCCAGTATTGCGGCAACAGCATCTTCCGCCGCGGTCAGCGCAGCCATCTGGTCCTTCGCGAGGAAGAAAATATTACCGCCTGCAACGCCCGCCTTTGCACCCAGGTTCTTCTCTATCACGAACTCGCCACCCATTATCGGAACTCTTGCCACTTCTCTACCGCCAAGTTTCTCCTCTGATTCGAATCCGTCACCAAAGAATTTCAACTTGAAACCCGTATTAAACTCCTTCTCGCTTTCCGCCATAGCATTAAAAACCGCCGCTGTTGGACTGGTGAGGATGCATTGTCCTATCCGCGCAAGCAGCTGCTCATCTAATGCCTTATAGCCGAATGTGCAGATCATTGCATAAACTCCTGGTCTTCCATCCGGGGTCTCTTCAGGCGCGGCTATTTTATCTATCCCTGCCTCTGCGGGGCACATTATCACGGAAGTGCCAAATCCCGTCATCTCCTTCGCCGCTATCATCGCCCATTTCTCATTCACCGCCGTTATCAATACTCGCGCAACCTTTATTGGAAACGCCTCTGCAAATGTATCTTCTATCTCTACACCTTCAAATTCCATTTTTTTTCTTTCACCTCAAAGAACGATGATGATGTAGAAGTAATAAATGTTTCTGTTTTTTTGCATTTTTCAATTTGCATTTTGCAATCAAAAGCTCAAAATCTACAAGATTTTGAGCTTTTGCCTATCCACTCTTGCCCTCACCTTAGATTCTTTATCCACATGGATAAAAACACCAATCATACGTAGATATTCCGCTGAAAAACAATTACCGTGTATTAATAGCTCCATCAAATCATCATCTTCGTCTATATCTGCACTGATAAAGAACGAATCGTGAACGGTGTAGCTCAAATTCCGCCTCTTCGCCGTTTCTATATGTTCCAGGCAGCTAACCCCATAGTAAGAAACGACGAATTTACATGGTCTTCGCATGAATAAAGCGTTTGTACCACCGTTTCTTCCCGGTGCTATCACCACATCCGCTTCATACCCGATGAGTTCATTTATACTTTCTGGTGTTACAAGCGGTATATCTGCCATTATTATCAGCCTAGGATCTTTTTCATCTTGTATTACTTCGTTTAAGACCTCGTTCAGTCCTTTTTCATCTACCCTTACTGTCAGTTTCAAATTCCGAAGCTCAAGTTTCAATTCATTTAATAGTTCTTCCTTAGAGCTCTTTGAAATTATCTCTACTTCTCCTATCTTCGACTCAGATAAAGCAACTAAAACATCTTTTAACATCCTCATAGCAAGTTCTTCTCGCTCTGCCTCAGTTAAAAACGTCCGTAATCTCGTTTTTGCGCCTTTCTTCTTAAATGGTATGATCGCTTTTACACTATTCATAAATCGAATTTTCTAAGACAGTTCTTTTAGCGCCTCTACCATGCGCTTACATTTCTCCTGCATTATCCTCGCCGCTTCCAATACTATCTCATCTACCGGAAGTGCGCCATCACTCTCAACAGTGAAAAGTAAATTATTCTCATCTTCGCCAGATATGTTTTTATAGCCACAAATAGTAACTGGCTGCCATTTCGCATGTTCTTCGCCTCTACCCCACCTCGCTATCGCATCCAGATCTATCTTTTGCCTTGCAACCGTTTTTATAGCGCCTATTTCCCTCTCCGTTGAAATCAGTTTCACAACCGGTATATTTTCAGATGCTGCCTCCACTTTAGGGTATGAGGAGATGAGTTCCTTAGAATATACCATTGTATAGCCGGCTTTTTCCGGGCTTGTTGCTTTTAAAGTCAGAGTAATCTGGTCTTCCTCTTTATATTCCTTAAGGTCCGTCTTCAATGGCACCAGAGCCAAACGCAACGCTAATTGCTCGTCGTATAGTAACGATGTATTCTCCCGAATATTCAGTTCGTCAATTGCAAGCTTTGGCACCTCGGCAATCATTACTCTTCTAAGCGCATTTACAAAACGCACTTTCATACCAGAAAGTGCGATTACCACTTCCTTTTCTCCCCGATCCGCTATTTTTACTTCCATCCACTAACTCGTGTGTAAGCAAAAGCTTAGACTCTTCTCCCTCGCTTTCCTCCAGGACGCTTCGTGCCGTCATGTGGCATCGGTGTCACGTCCTCTATCTTCCCTATACGAATCCCAGCACGACCGAAAGCTCTTATCGCTGCCTGTGCACCTGGGGCAGTTGTCCTCGATTTACGTCCCGAAGCTGCTTTTACTTTCACATGTAACCCCCTTATTTCCCGCTCTTTTAGTTTATCTGCTAGTTGCGTTGCCATCTGCATTGCGGTATATGGTGAACTTTCATCGCGGTCCGATTTTGCAACCATCCCGCCGGAAGCCCTTGCGATCGTTTCCGCACCCGGCAAATCGGTTATTGTGATAATAGTGTTATTAAATGAAGAGTATATGTGCGCTACAGCCCATCGGATTTCAGTCATTTTTCAAACCACCTTCTTTGTCATTATGATTTCCCATAGTAGCCTATTTTCCCTTCTTCGTCCTCGCGTATTATATACGATGGGATTGTTACCCTTCTACCGTCGACAGCGATATGACCGTGAACAATGAGTTGTCGAGCATGTTTTATCGAATTGGCAAGTTCCTTCTTATATACTCTTGTTTGTAAGCGTCTATCTAAGACATTCTCTACGCTCAGCGACAAAACAGCGTCTAAATCTACGGTGGTTTCCCCCTGTTTCAATATACCCTTCCTCTTTAAACTCTCCAAGATGGCTTCTTTCTTCCTTAACATATGCTCTGTAGGCGCCGCTCCTGATATTCCCGCTAAGATCGCCCTTATTTCCCTCCGGCATTTCTTTATAAAGCTCGCAGCTTTCCATATCTCCTTCTTGTTCTTCAACCCATACGTATCTGTTAACTCCTTCTCATCTTTTATCCGCTTCGCTTCCCATGGCCTTCTTGGTTTCTCATACGTCTTCTTTCTTTTCTTTGGATGCCCCATACTATGTACCTCCTTTCTTCCCTTCGGCTTGCGCTGCCTGTTGCTTCTTTCTTATTACGCCTACTACCATACCCCTTCGACCCGTTGCTTTAGTCCGTTGACCTCTCACTTTCAGCCCTCTTTCATGTCTTATGCCACGATAAGACCGTATCTTCCGCAACAAGTTTATATCATCGCGAAACTTTAGCGCGAGGTCTGTTCCCATTATATGCTTGTCCACACCGGTATTTATGTCTTTTCGTCTGTTAAACATCCATTGTGGTAAACGCTTCTCTGCACTGACAACCGCAGTTTTCAACCGTTCAACTTCATCGTCTGAAAGATTCCCCATCTTCCCATTTGAGTCTATCCCCGCTGACCTAACAAGCGTCTCCGCTATTCTTCGCCCTATACCATTTACGCTGCATAGCGAATCTGCCACGTTTCTCTTACCATCTAAGTCGGTATCAAGAATTCTAACGAAATACTTGAATTCGTCTCCCGTCTCTTCTACTTCTTCACTCATTTTTCTTTTTGTTTAGTTTAGTCTTGTTTCGCCGAGGAAGGGATTTGAACCCTTGAGTCCCTTGCGGAACACAGGCTACCTGTTCGGGGAGTTCCAGGCCTGCGCCTTACCACTCAGCCACCTCGGCTTTACTCCTCCAGCTCTTTACATACGTCCCCCGGTTCATAAACACCTTCTCCGCCTTTACACACACGCCTTTTTCCGATGTGAACATATCTTCCGAGATCATCTTTGCTTCGCCTATGCTCACTGCTTCCCCTTTTAATGTATATATTACAACACGATTTCCTATATTTATCCCTTCTTCTATTCTCGAGATACCAGGAGCTGTGAGGTTTGCGCCGTGACATATTGCATCAACTGCACTATCCTTTACTATTATGCACGCTAGATGCCCTAACGCATATTCCATTGGCATGATAAGTTTCCGTAGAAGGCGCTCATCTCCTCCCTCCGAAAAGATGTAGGCATCTTTTAGGTCTTGCAGCTTCGTGAGGTTCGCCTCATCGAAAGGGAATGATTTCGTCCTTCTCAACTGCACGAGGTGCGCGCCTACGCCCAAAGCGAGACCAAGGTGATGGCACAGCATTCGCATGTATGTGCCCGCTTCACAACCCACTTTCATCAGCACGTCCTTACCGGCAATCTCCTTTATCTCTATGTAATGCACTTTTCTTATCCTTACCTGCCTTCTGACAGCCGACTTCAGTGGTGGTCTTTGATATATCCGGCCTACGAAATCATTGCTTATCTCCCTCAGTTTATCCTCTTCAACTGTACCATGCAGTTTCATCACGCATACATACCCTTTATCAGCAATGAACGTGTCCGCTAACTTAGTTGCCACACCTAGCATGACTGGTAGGACCCCTGTAACCCTTGGGTCCAGAGTTCCGGTATGTGCAGCCTTATTTATCTTCAGGATATTCTTTATCCACGCCACCACTTCATGGGACGTCGGACCCGCAGGCTTATCTATATTGACTACACCTCTCTCGATATGCGCCTTTATTGTACGTGCTTCGGGTGCACACCCGTATTTTGGGTCAGTAAAAGCTGGGGATTTATCCAACTTGCATCTCTCTAACGGCTTATTACTTTTTATCATCCTCTGTTTTCTTTTAGTTCCCTTTTCATTAATTAATATTCCACTTTTTCCGGTCACGTATAGCCCACCAAAAGAAAAGGCATATAAAAAGTTTATAGACACGGATTAACAATAATTAACGCAGATAAAAATAAATCAGTGCAATCTGTATAAATCAGTGTCTAAAATTTTGGATAAAACAATTTTTGTGTGTTCCCTATCTAAAACCCAAAATGGTTCAACTGCATTCGTAGACAACCTCTATAGTAGCACTGACTTCTACCGCTTTTGGACTGATTGGCGGAGCTATTGCTCCCGCTTTTGCTATTGGTACTTCTGCATTAAACCCTCCTCCTTCGCGATAGGAATATGCATATACGCTGCTCTCCCTTACTGAGGCTACTCGTAGGTTTGCAAGATCAAAGCTACTGGCTATCACCTCTGCTTTTGATTCTGCATCTGCACAAGCCTTTTTTATTGCCTCGTTCTTCTGTTTCTTCTCCTCTGCTTCTGTTAACCCAAATTCTATCCGTTGCACGTTATTGGCGCCTGCATCTGCTGCTTTGCTAATGACTTCTCCTATCTCATCTAAGTCGCTAATCTCAACTGTTACTTCGTTATACGCTTTATACGCCACGATTTTAGTATAGTCTGTCGTGTTTCTAACAGGACTGATGCTGAAATAGGAAGTTCTGACTTCATCCATGGAATATCCAAGATTTTCCATTGCTGCTATTATGGCCGTCATCTTCAATGAGTTCTCATTTAAAGCGTACGTTACATTTTCCGATTGCGTTTCCACGCCCAGGCATACCTTTGCCTGATTCGGCTCTGCTTCTATTGTTCCGGATCCGGAAACAGCAATCGTACAATTAGCAGTACTATTTACCGCAGTTGCTCCGGAAGGGCTATAGAGACTGCATACAAGAGCTAAACATATAGCAAATGTCGCTACTAAACCATATAATTTCTTGTTTCTCACCATTTATTTATATCACCCCCTATAATTTTATTTTATAATATAGTAACTAGCTCTAGCCGCTATATATATTTATCTTTTAGCCCACGAGAAAATCCACAAGACAATTACAGAAATAACACAGAAAGAACAAACTAAAATCAATTATTGACACAGATTAACGCTGATTAACACAGAAAAAATCAAATCCGTGTAAATCTGCGTCCTAAATAGGTAGAAGCTATATACTTTATATACAATTTAAAAAGCTCAAATGGAGGAGATAACCATGATGCCCTTCTTGTTTGTCGCCTCTTCCAGGATAGCTAAAGCTTCGTTCAGCTCGTCTTCGCCTATCGCACTGAGTGTTACCGAAGCCGAGGACTTCTTATCCACGCCAGGCATTGAGAGTGATAGCTTTACCACTTCCGCAAATCCCGTGCTGTCTATACTGTCTATCGTCTCCCGCATATCAGAATGCACTATATGCCCAATGAGTAAAACAACCATTGATTCTTTCAGTCTCTCTTTCCCTATTCGTACTACGTTCATGCCTTTTCCCTTTAACCCATCCACCAATTTATCCAATCTCTTTTCTTCTATCTCAACTACTAGTTGAACTGGTACTCTCCCCGAGGGCGTCTTTTTATCCCGCTGATGTAATACGCTGAGTATATTACCCCCAAAATCGGATACAGGCTCCAATGCATGCACTAACTGACCCGGGATGTCTTCTAGTTCGATGTCCATTGATATTTTCATAATGATGCCCTCCTTGGCTTATGGTAATAATTGGCAAAGCGAATATAAAAGGGTTTAGAAATGCTGAACTTTGACTTTGCTTGCTGAATTTTTGCTTTACTTTCACTCTTCCACGCGCTCGAACAATTTCTTCGGCTTTTTCAGCTTTTGACCACTCGCTATCGGCACTGTCAACTCATCAAGTTTTACAGACTGCAAATCGCTTTCCATTCCCAATTGCGACCACACCTCTGCCATCTTCTCTGGCATCACCGCCTCAACAAAATACAAACTGCTTTCAGCATCTGTAGCACGTTCTTTATTATCTCGCCACCCCTTTCTCGTTCTTTATCGCCCTTTTTTATCAAATGCCAGGGCTCTTCTCGTTGAAAATAACCATTGCCGAAGTCCGCAAGTTTCATCACAGCGTCAACGAGCTTCTTGAATTCGTATTCCTCCACTGCATTTATTGCTTCTTCGCGTGTCTCAGTTATCTTAGTAATAACCGCCTCTTCTATCTCGCCTTCGGGAACCACACCGAAATTCTTATAAGCAAATGATACCACTCGATGAACAAGGTTACCCAGTATCCCCACTAACTCATTGTTCACACGCAAGAAGAAAGAGTTCCAGGAAAAATTCAGCTCCTTCGTGTGGCTCGATTGCGCTACCAAATAATATCTCAATGTATCCGGATGGAATCGTTCCAGAAACTCCGATGTCCAGACCACATCACCCCGGGACTTTGAAAATGTCCGGCCATCTATTTTCACCATGCCGGAAGCAACAACGGCATCCGGCAGCGAATAGCCCGCACCCTTTAGCATCGCAGGCCAGAAGATACAGTGATGATATATGATGTCCGTGCCGATGAAATGCACTATGGTAGCTCCGTCTTCTTTCCAGTATTCTCGCCATTTACGCTCATCTCCGCCCATTAGTTCTTCCGTAAAGGAGATATACCCGATAGGCGCGTCAACCCAGACATAAACTACCAGGTCATCGCGACCCGGGAATTTTACGCCCCATTCCAGATTCCGCGTTATACACCAGTCCCTAAGTTCCTTCTTTACCCATTCCCGTGCGTAATTCCTGGCGTTACGTGTGCCACCTAAATTATCTAAATAAGAGACAAGGAAGTCGGCGAATGAGGAAAGATGGAGGAAGAAATGCTCCTGCTCCTTGAAAACCGCTTCGTTCCCGCAAATCTTGCACTTTGGTGCTATTATCTCGCCCGGCTCGAGATGCTTACCACAGCCCTGGTCACATTCATCTCCTCTCGCACTTGCTCCACAGTAGGGACATTCGCCTTCCACATATCTATCCGGTAGGAATCGACTACAGGTATTGCAGAACGCCTGTTTCGTTTCCTCCATATATACATAGCCGCCATCTATCAGCTTCTTCACTATCTCTTCTGTTCTCTTATGGTTGCATTCCGAGTTGGTCTGCCCATAATAGTCAAAATCAACATTCAGTGCTTTGAATATCCGCTTGAAATGATCATGAAATCGCGCTACAACTGCTTCGGGTGCGACCCCTTCCGCTTCTGCACTCAGTACAATCGGCGTGCCATGCGTGTCCGAGCCACTTATAAAAATGACGTTATGACCCATTTTCCGGAGCATCCGCACGTATATGTCCGCGGGTACGTAAGTCCTGAGGTGCCCTATATGGCACTCGCCGTTGACATAGGGCAATGCAGAGGTCACCAAGACTGGCTTATCCTTCGGTATCTTCATTTGTTCCTGTCTACTAATAGCATCTCTATCAAAGGTTTATAAATTTTACTTTTTTGAATTTGGCAAGCAAGCGGCATTAGTTACGCGTAAAAACGCTATCCTTTCGCATAGTATAGCAAAAAAATAAAAAAGATGGGAAACTATACGCCCACCTGTGCTATTTATTTATCTATTTTATATATGTACTCCTGGGTAACCGATCATACCCCACATTATAGCACTTGTGATCCAGCCAATTATGCCCATTATGATGATATACACGACAATCGAAACGATCAGGTATATCAATCTTTTATCTTCGGGCGTCTCCATGAACACGGGTATCCCTAAATATAGGATGTACAACCCATAAAGGCTTGCTAAAAAGACCAGAATCGCAAGTGGCGGTATACTATACAGTATCCCTGCAAGGAGTCCTGGCGTAGATGCGTACGCAACGAGCTTCATTGCTTGTGTCTGATCTTGCTTCGATGAAAAACTCGGTGCTAGCAGACTTACAATATATCCGAAGACGAAGACGCCGATTATCGAGAGTACATACTGCAGGATGCCCCACCCCAAAGCCAAATGCATCGGCACCCTAAAATGGCCCCAAAAACCGCCAATGCCTACTACGCCATAGCCTATTATGATTCCTATCAGCGTGGGTACCGCAACTATGCCCACATAAATGATCAGGTCTTGCATGCTCGGTTGTTCAGCTTTTGCAGCTTCTAACGTCTCTTTGGGTTTCAACACCACATTCTTTGCTCGGTCTACTATTGCATTTATATCCATTTTTTTCACCTCCCTTTCTTTTTCACATCCATTTATGCCTCATCCGGTAGCGTAGACATGTCAAACATGTCTGAACGGTTTTTTATCTCCACACCAGCCGGTAGTTCAAACGTAGTGCCGGAAATGCTGCCAAAATCGAAGTTCCTCATCTCCGTCCTCGAAGTACCCGAAGGCGATGTCATCTCCACTTGAACCGGAAGCCCGTACTTTAGCCATAGCCACTGCTTCATCTTTACCTCTTCCGGTTTCTCCATGAGTACATATTCGATAACTGTACAGCGCATACCATCTATTGTTTCGGTGCCGATAATCGCCGGATTTAAGTTCATAAGAGCTTCTACATCTCCTGTTACCGATTCTGGAACTTCATCTAGCACCGTTTTCAATGCCATGTTCTCGTCAGGTTGATACATATACGACACTCGATCGTCTACGTTCACTATCACAACAATAGCCTGCCCTTCCGCTGTCGTATCTACCCTCATATTATTCCCCTTTAACCATGCCGTGCTTGTCGATACTATCTCTCCATTGTCTGTCGTCACCATATCATATTTAACGCTTATACCTTTCGCCTTACCCAAAAGATCGATCAACGATTCGCTACTCGTTGGTGCGGTAAGTGTTTCATCAGTTGATGATTGAGTGGTTGTAACTTCCCCCGCCGGTGCTGAAGGTGCCGGCTCCAGTTCTGCTTTATCGGCACAGCCAGCACTCATGACTACGCCTATCAAGATTAACCCCATAACTATTGCCCATTTTTTCCTTTTATCTACCATTTTTATCACCCTATAACTCAATGTTGATGGGCTATTTAAGTTTTTCGTTTTTGTATTTTGCATTTTCTGTTATACACCTAATATCATCCTGAGCGTATTTCTCACTGCTGGAGCAAGACCAATAACAATAAGAGCCAACAAAACGAGATTCTTTAGCTCTATCTCTCGCTCGTCAAAGCAAATATCCAGTAGATACAGCACGGGCATGATTATTCCAAGTTTGAGTAGGAACATTCCGGCTGCGGAGCCTGTATACTGCACTATCTTTCCTTCTATCACATGCTTCCCGTGGTAACCAAGAAAATCAATCCCGATATAAGAAGAAGAAGCATCGAGTAAATGCGCTGCTAATACTGATACATTCAGCGATTCTGTTAGAAACTTCGCATGGAGCTTAGCTCCAACCATATAGATTACGAGCATTATCATGCCAGAAATGCCGATAACAGCAAAAAGAACCCAGAGGTTAACTATCGCCTCATTACGCAATAAAATCGTCAGGTCTGCGATAAACCATAGCACCCCGATCAGACCAAAGACCATCACATAATCGTTTATTCTGTTCGGTCTGGACAATACCCTTAATATTACCAGTATAGCAACACAGCAGAAGAATATAAGGAAATAGATTAGCGGTGTGATTAGCATGTAGCTTATAGGCGGCGAGAACAAATCGGCATCTTCCATTACCCTCAGGCTTGCGGCAACGAATATGTAAGGCGATACAGCAGCGACGAAACGTTTGTCTATCACTATCCCAAGCTTTTTCAGTATTTTTAGTAAAACGAAAATGATTAAGCCCAGCATTAAGGCCCACGTTATTGTGTTTATCGGATTGTAGCCCGCATCGTAGGTTATGGGGTGGATGTAGTACGTGTAGATGAATTCCTTTATTGCATCTGACATTTCGATTATATTCATACCATGTTCCTATTATAAATTCATATCTGTATAGCAAATGAAAAAAACCACGAGATTTCACAAGATTAACCCCACATTCCGCACATTCTGATATAAACTATCTACAAATTTAAATTTAAGGGAAATAGCGAAGTGGTGAATGATAACTTTAAATAGGTGCCTTTTCTTATCGAAGCATGTGAGTATTAATGTATCCAAATACGCAAGCGCACGCAGGAGAGACAGCAAGTTTAGCCGAATATAGCAGTAAAAACATGGGCCACCTTGGCATTGTAGCTACGGTATGCAGAGAAATCGGCTTGGCTGACGAGATTGACCGAATCGTGGGGGTAGATCCACGCCAAAAAGTGACCTGTGGAGAAGCAGTTGTCGCCATGGTCTTGAATGCTCTTGGGTTTGTAGATCGACCACTCTACTTATTTCCAGAGTTCATGGAAACAAAGCCCGTAGAGTTACTAATAGGCGAAGGGCTAAAAGTAGAGTGGTTCAATGACGATGTCCTAGGGCGGACTTTAGATAAACTATACGGGGCAGGCCCTGAGGCCATATTCATGCAGATTTCTTCCAAAGCGTACGGCGAGTATTCAGGACGCTTCCTTCACAACGATACCACCTCAATAAACCTTCAAGGCGAGTATAAGCAGGAAGAAGGCGATCTGGATGCTGTGCCAATAGAGATAACGCATGGCTTCTCAAAGGACGGTAGGCCCGATTTGAAGCAGTTCGTCATCTCCCTGGTCATGTCTGATAGCCTACCGGTCTTTATAAAGGCTTTAAGCGGAAATATTTCAGACAAAAGCCATTTCAGAGAGATAGTTAAGGAGTACGGGAAGTCATTGCAGGAGATGTGGGGCAAAGACAAAATATGGGTATGGGACAGCGCGGGATACACAGAGCAGACTATAAAAGATATTTCTGGAAGCCACAAATGGATATCTCGAGTACCGGAAACGATAACAGAAGCAAAAGAAGTGCTGGAAAGCATGGACACGGAAAAGATGCACAGCACCACTCTCAATGGTTACCACATCTTCAGCACCGCTGCGGAATATGGCGGTGTAAAACAGCGATGGGTAGTGGTATTCTCAGAGAAAGCGTTTGCGAGGGAGACGAAAACGCATAAAAAGAAGATAAAAAAGGAGAAAGAACAGGTGGAGAAGGCGGTATGGCATTTCTCCAATCAAGAATTCCACAGCAAGGAAGACGCACTGAATGCGGCACAGGAGATGGAAAAAGCATGGAAGTATCACAAAATAAGCGCAACGGAGGTCAAGACGAGGCGGAAGAAAAAAGGCGGAGGACGGGGGAAACCTCGAAAAGACGAGCCAACCCAGACGTTATACAGTATAAAAGTAGCGTTTGAGGAGGATAAAGCCGCAATAGAGAAGGAAACGCTGAAGAAGGGGAAGTTTATCGTAGCTACAAACGTACTGGATAGAGAGAAGCTGAGTGACGAAGAAGCGCTTAAAGCATACAAGGACCAGCAGCATGCTGAGAGAGGGTTCAGATTCCTTAAAGACCCATTATTCTTCGCCCATAGCCTGTTCCTGAAAAATGAAAGCAGGATAGTTGCGATGGTGATGATAATGGGGCTTGCACTTATGATCTATGGTATAGCGGAGAGGAAGTTGCGAGAAGCGTTGGAGAAGGGGAGTGAGTCGATTTCAGATCAAAAGAACAAACCAACGAAGAAACCGACGATGAGGCGAGTATTCCAGGTTTTCGAGGGTATTACCGTCCTCTACCGAGGTTCTGAGATGGTGAAGATCATGAACATGAGACCAATTCATCTAAAAGTCCTTTCATTGCTCGGTCGTGAGTATGAGGGGATGTATTGTACCAGTTATGGATAGAAGTTGCGTGTTACTGAGGATCGTGGCAATGCAAAGTGGAAGAAGAAAGATGCTGTTAGTCTACCTCATCTACTTTTTCATACGAAATCGAGAGAGAATGACGGGAAAAATGTATAGTGTCCGAAGTGCCATCAGCTATACGAATGTAAATTCGTATAACACACCTCATTTGGCAGGTTCATAGCTGTCGGAAATTCATGAAATAGTATCTTTATAAATATAAAGTGCGGAATGTGGGTTGCTATGATTAAGAATGATAATTTCACAGTAAACGATGAGACAATTGATGATGCAATAGCAGCGGTTGATTTGCTTCGTGAAACCGAAAGGATTGACCCTGACAATATTTCCGTTTTGGGGCATAGTTGGGGCGGATATCTCGCTCCTCGGATAGCGGCTCGCGATGAAAATATCTCCGGACTTATTCTCCTTGCTGCCGGAGCGAGAAGTTTACCGGATCTAATTATAGAACAAACTGCGTATCTGGCATCCCTGGATGGAACGACAGACGAGAAGGAACTAAAGAGCTTAGAAGAACTAAGGGAACAAGCAAAGAAAGTGAAAGAACTTAACATAAGCAAAGGCGAAATAGTCTTAGGCGCTCCGAAATCGTATTGGGAGGATCTAAGTGGTTATAATCCCGTAAAAACCGCAAGAAATTTGTCTTGTCCTATTCTTATTCTTCAAGGAGAACGCGATTACCACGTTACAGTGGTAGATTATGAGATGTGGATAAAAGGTCTAACAGGAAAAGATAACCTGTGCTTCAAAAATATACTTTATTCTGATTTCAATCATCTCTTTATGGCCGTGCCCGGCACTGGTGAGGCCACTCCCGCGGATCTTTTCATACCCGGTCATGTAGCTCCAATTGTTATTGATAATGTCGCAGATTGGATAGATAAAGAATGAAAAATAAATTATTGACACAGATTAACGCAGATTGACACAGATGATAATGATCAACAATGTCAAATTTAAATTTAGTTTAGTTTTGTTTAGTAAATCAGTGTAAAATATGCATCTTAAATAGAGCCTCTGGAAGCAGACCTATCCCATCCCCATTAATAAATCAATTTACTATTTTTACCCCTTTTTCAGATAATTTTTGTTATAGTTATTTAAAACCGTTTTGTACTCATTTGCGATAGTATTTTCTAAATATAAGGA
>CBDAFQ010000155.1:0-2479 GCA_965195275.1 uncultured ANME-1 euryarchaeote
AAATGGTAGAAATAGACCTGAAAAGAGTGGGTGAGATAATAGAGCGCTATAAAGGCGAAGAAGGCGTTTTAATTCAGTTGCTGTTGGATATCCAGAGCGAATTCAACTGGATCTCGAAGGAAGCGATAGCGCAAATAAGTGAGCGGATGCAGATTCCGAAAAGCCAGATATACCGAATAGCGAGTTTTTATGAAGCGATGAGCCTGGAGCCGGTAGGTCGGCATATAATACAGGTTTGTCTTGGCACTGCCTGCCAGGTACGAGGTGCGCCGAAGATTCTGGACCGAATAGAGGAGAATTTAAAGATAAAAGGTGGAGAGACAACGCATGACATGCGGTTTAGTTTGAAGCGAGTAAATTGCCTTGGTTGTTGTGCTATGGGACCGGTGATAGTGGTAGATGGCATTTATCACGGCAAGATTACGCCAGCAATGGTAGAGGGGATTTTAGAAACGTATGAGTAGGTAGGGGGGAAGAGGAAGAAATGCCAAGAATAAACACAAAAGAGGAATTGAAGGCACTGAGAACCAATATTACTTCAAAACGGGACTTGAATAAGCCCTATATCACAATATGTTCAGGAACCGCATGCCATGCCACGGGCAGCGATGCGGTCGCTGCTGCAATTCAGGCTGAGTTGGAGAAACAAGGATTAACAGAAGATGTGGGCGTCCGTAGGACAGGCTGTCACGGATTTTGTGAGCGAGGGCCAATAATAGTGATTTATCCCGGTGAACTATGTTACCTAAATGTAACGCCCGAGGATGTTCCTGAAATTATCGCCAAGACCATAAAGGAGAATGAAATTATTGAGCGGTTGCTTTACACTGACTCTAGCACTGGAGAACGGATTGTCCATGAACAGGAGATCCCATTCTACAAATACCAAACTCGAGTTGTTTTTAGCGGTAACTTATGGGTCGATCCGGCAAATATCAATGATTACATCGCTCTTGGTGGATACCAGGCATTAGCCAAGGTATTGCACGAGATGACGCCCGAAGAAGTGCTAGAAGAAGTGAAAAGTGCGAATTTACGTGGTCGTGGCGGTGGTGGCTTTCCCGCAGGTAGGAAATGGGAGTCCACGCGAAATGCTACGGGCGAGCCCAAATATGTGATCGTCAACTGCGATGAAGGCGATCCCGGTGCATATATGGACCGGTCGATTATGGAAGGGAATCCACACAGGGTTCTTGAGGGCTTAACAATCGCGGCATACGCCATAGGCTCACAGCAGGGTTTCGTTTATGTGCGTCAGGAGTATCCACTAGCGGTGAAGAATCTTGCTATTGCTCTCGAACAGGCGAAGGAATACGGCTTCCTAGGAAAAGACATCTTAGGCTCGGGGTTCGAGTTCGATGTGACGGTGCACCGAGGTGCGGGCGCCTTTGTATCCGGCGAATCAAGTGCGTTAATGAATGCAATAGAAGGGCAGGTAGGAGAACCGAGACCCAAATATGTCCATACCTCTGACAGTGGCGTTTGGGGCAAGCCGAGCAGTTTGAATAATGTTGAGACATATGCAATTGTGCCACTGATAATAAAAAAAGGTGCCGATTGGTTCAACTCGATTGGAACGGAAGGCAGCAAAGGGACAAAGATCTTCTCGCTTGTGGGCAAGGTGAACAATACCGGTTTAGTGGAAGTACCCATGGGCACCACACTGAGGGACATAATATATAAGATAGGCGGTGGTATTCCCGGAGGGAAGAGATTCAAAGCTGTCCAAACAGGAGGCCCATCAGGCGGAGTGATTCCCGAACAGTATCTCGACACACCAGTGGATTTCGATGCACTCACGAAGTTGGGTTCGATGATGGGCTCGGGCGGTATGATCGTTATGGACGAGGACACGTGTATCGTAGATATAGCACGGTACTTCGTGGATTTCCTCTGTAATGAATCGTGTGGCAAATGCGTGCCCTGTCGTGAGGGCTTAAAGCGTATGCGTGAGATACTTGATGACATCGTTGCCGGTAAAGGACGCGAGAGTGATATAAAACTGCTTCATGAGATTGCGGATGTGATGAAGAGCGCATCACTATGTGCTCTGGGAAGCACAGCCGCTAATCCTGTTTTAAGTACCTTACGGTATTTCAGTGACGAATATGAAGCGCATATACGGGATGGGAGATGCCCGGCACTGGTATGTAAAGACCTGATCTCTTTTTATATAGAGCCTGATAAGTGCACTGCATGCCGGCTCTGCATGAAGAATTGTCCCGAAGATGCGATAGAAGGCGATAAGCGCGTGATACACGTGATAGACCAAACAAAATGCATAAAGTGCGGTATTTGCTATGACGTTTGTCCGCCTAAGGTAGGAGCCGTGATGAAGATTTCGGGTGAGCCTGTTCCACCGCCTATTCCGGAAGCGGAGAGGGTGATTGAAAGAGGCAAAGGGCAAAAGGCAAAGGGCGAAGGGGGGAAGGACGAGCGATGAAAATGGAAATTGACGGTAGGGATGTAAAAATAGAGG
>CBDAFQ010000156.1:0-3749 GCA_965195275.1 uncultured ANME-1 euryarchaeote
TACGAATTACGAATTTTCAATTTTTGTTTCATCGAATCATCTCCGCCACTGTCTGCAATTTCAATAGCAAATCCTGCCCTTTCTCTGTAAGCTTGTAGCTCTCCCCTTTTCCCGGTTCGTCTCCTGCTTCTAAAAAGCCATTATCCATGAGGGAGTAAAAATATCTTTTAACGCTCGACAAATCTAAATTTGTCTTTTGCAATCCGCCTTCCCATGAAATCTCCTCCAGTATATCAGACATGATGTCCCATCGGTTTCTTTGTATTTGTAATTCATCAATCGTAATTGGCACCGTGAACCAAAACGTTGACCCCACTCCCGGGTTGGACTCAACGCCTATTTCACCACCATGACGTTCCACAATCTTCTTACAGACCGCCAATCCAATCCCCGAGCCTTCATAATCTTCTCGAGAATGAAGTCGCTTGAACATGCCGAAGATATTTGCACAATACTGCTCTTCAATCCCAATGCCGTTATCCTGAACCTCAACACGAACCATGTTCCCATTTACCACCCGACCGCGAACCGTAATCACAGGTGGAACACCTTTTCGGAAGTATTTCAACCCATTCCCTAGCAGGTTCTGCAACAGTTGGTGTATCAGTGATGGATCCGCATGCAGAGGAGGCAGAGGTTCCAGAACATTAATAACGCCTCCCGTCTCCTCAACTTGAACTGCCAGTTCCACGTTCTTCAAGTCATCTATCACAACGTTCAAATCCACACGCGCAGGCGGTTTCGCTTTCGTTGACACACGCGAATAAACGAGTAGATCGTCAACCATCTGCTGCATACGCGTAGCACCATCAATCATAAACGCGAAATTCTCTTCTTCATCCTCGTCCAGCTTGCCTTTCAGCGATTCCTGGAGCAGTTGCCCAAATGCCGATATTTTTCGCATTGGTTCTCGCAAATCGTGTGAGGCAATGTAAGCGAAATCCAGCAGCTCCTTATTGGACCGCTCAAGCTTTACATTCGCTGCTGCAAGCATCTCTTTTGCATTTTCCGCTTCCCGCTTTCCCGTCTCGAGATCATGCACCATGTTCAGTATCGCCTGCCGTGATGCTTCCAACTCATTCTTCGCCTCGTTAACATCTTCCAGCAGGTTCAGAGTCGCATTCGCTTGTTCTTCGGACTCTTTTACTTTATCTGCCAGTTCGTTCGTTCGCTCTTCCACCTTTTCCTCAAGTCCTCTACTATATTCTTCCAGCTCTGCTCGGGATTTCTTCAGCTCAGCAGTCATGCTATCAAAATCCCTTGACAGTTGCCCGATCTCATCTTCTGCTTTCGTACCGACTTTAAAATCCAGGTTACCTTTCGTTATCTCTTCTGTACCATGATGCAATTTCACTATCGGTCTTATTGCTCTCCGGGCTATCCGGAGGGAAAGTATAAGACCCAGAACAGAAACCAGAGCGAAAATTGATAGCAACGTCTGTGTTAGCCATGTAACAGGAGCAAATGCTTCTTCTACATCTATTTCTGCCCGCAAGCACCAGCGCATATCCATTACGTGCGCGTAAGCTCCAAGAACTTCAGTGCCCATATAATTCTTGTATATGACCTGCTCGTGTTCGTGCTCTCCAAAATAATCCCTTGCATTTTCTGTATCTACCTTCTGTTTCAGGAATGTATCGTTTACAAACCTGGATGGTGTTATCATATACCCGTCTTTATTTATAATGTATATCTCTCCGGTCTCTCCTAAACCCGTTCTATCTGTTGTAATCTTGTTTAATATCTCAATTGGAACTCTTGCAACGACCACACCTAAAAGAACTCTGTCCTCATCAAAAACAGGTGCAGAAAAAGCGATGCTATTTTTTCCTGTTGAAGACACATAAGCATCTTTGACAAAAGCACCCTCTTTTGCACACAAAAAGTAAGAGTTGTTACTTTTGTCTTTTCCTATATCCGTTTCATTATTTGAAGCAACGATTATTCCGTTTTTATCTAAGACAAAGATACTGTCCGTATCAGCTCTGACATCTACTGTATCTTTTAGTCTTCGCATAACTACGTTACGTTTTTGTGTATAATTCAGGTCATCTTTCTCTGCTGATAGAAATTGTTCAATAACAACGCTTACTGATAATTGCTCAACTGCTTCTTTTTCTGTCTCCAAAAACGTCTCTATATGATCCGCTCTTGAGTCCGCAGTGGTCAGTAAATGAGTATAAACTTCTTGTTCAACGATATTTTTTGAAATGATTTCGCTAATTCCGATGGTAGTAACACTAGCAATCATGATAAGTGTGAATGTTAGGACAATAGTTTTCGTTAGGATTTTCATCGGTTTCCCCCTTTACACCTCGCCAGCGATTCTATATCGGGGTTCCTTGCCCAAGTCTTCGAGAAGTGCGTTTATCTCCTTCTTCAGTTCTATCATCCTCAGCTCCCTGCCCACAGCCAGTTTGTTAAATCTTCTTAGCTCTTCGTTTTTCTTCTCCCGTTCTTCTTCCGCACGTTTGCGCTCGGTGATGTCGCGACTTATTGTCAAAACGTGGGTTACATTTCCCGAGTTGTCAATTAAAGGAACTTTTTTGAGATGTGTGTAATGGCGTTTCCCTTTATGGTCAGTAAAACTTTGCTCTGGTATCTCTACCGCTTTTCCCGTTTGAAATATTGCCTTATCCGTCTCATAAACTCTCTCTTTTCTTATTATTTCTTCTTTTTTAACTTCGAAAAGGTCACAGTATGCCTGGTTAACCAGCGAGTAGCGGTATTGCGAGTCTTTGAGATAAACCGCATCGGGAATGTTTTCGATGATTGCTTCAAGGAATTTAAGGGAGTTATCCCGTCCCATCATTAGATGCGTACGCTCGGTGATGTCCCTCCGTAAATCCACAAATTTTATGATTTCTCCATTTTCATCAAATATCGGAGAGCATTTTATAGAATAGTACTTCCCAAATACCTCTTCATACCGGTCGAATGATTCTACTTTTTTGGTTTCCAGTGATTTCATGCAAGGACAATCTTCACCTGGACTATCCATACCGCTAATGACTTGATAACATTTTTGCCCTATTACCTCCTCTTTGCTCTTTCCAAGAAGTTTCAGCCCACACTCATTTAGGTTTTCTATATTGTAATCTCTGTCAACTATCAGCATAACATCTTCCAAAGAATTGAACGAATTACGCCAATCTTGCTCGGCTGTTCGTAGTACTTTCTCCAGCTTATGTCTTTGAAGCGCCATCTCGATTACGGGTCGTAATTCCTTATCCTTAAATGGTTTGGTTATATAGCCATATGGCTCCGTAACCTTTGTCTTTTCCAGCCGCTCTTCATCCAGATATGCAGTGAGATATACAACAGGGACATCAAAACGATCGTGGATCTGCTCAGCAGCTTCTATGCCATCCATATCTCCTTTTAATATGAGGTCCATCACTACTAAGTCAGGCTCTATCTCTTCTACGCTCTTAATTGCCCCTTCTCCAGACGCAGCGATTGCTGGTACATCATAGTCCAACTCTTTCAGCCTATTTTGTATATCCCTAGCGGTAATAGCTTCATCTTCTACTACCAGTATCTTTGCTTTTGCCATTTTATCAGAGTCCAAAAGCCCACCAAATTTTGTGCTGATCCACAATCGCACTACTCGCCCGACATCTTAGATATATCATTAGCATTTATAGCATATAAAGGCATCTGTCTAACTTACACAGAAAACCTGCAATTGCTTAGCTAACGGAAATGTCATTAACCGCCTCCTGTATCTTGCATCTTCGGCGTAACTA
>CBDAFQ010000157.1:0-2933 GCA_965195275.1 uncultured ANME-1 euryarchaeote
TGGAGAATGGCGATAAGGGGACGATAAAGACGTTAGAAGGTGGGAAGACGTTCGAAGATAACTTCTCTGAACTCGGCATAGAGAAAGGGGGCGAAGTTGAGTTCGTTCGTCATCTCACAGATGATACCCTTGTGTTCAAAATAAACGACAAGGAGATAAACATGGGCGAAGGACAGGCATCAAAGGTGCTGATAGAACGTGACGGAGAATTCATACAGATTAATTATCTTGAAGAAGGCAATAAAGCGAAGATAAGTAAGATAATCGGTGGTGACTCGCTTAAGGAAAAATTTGAACTGCTCGGAATGGTGGAAGATAAAGAGATAACATTAGTCCGGAAGGATACGTCCCCTCCAAGTCCAAAAAGAGGGAGTTACGTGCTTGCGAAAATAGGGGGACAACTTGTAACCATCGGACGCGGTCTTGCAGAGAAAGTTCGAGTGGAATAGAAAAAAAGGAAAAGGAAATGAGCGGTGAGTGCGTGAGCAACGATATGGTGGACGAGAAAAGGTCTTTTGTAACTGAGAATTACAGTGACTCGATGCCCTTAAGCCAGTTGAATCCCGGTGAGCAGGGGAGAGTACTGGCAGTTGAAGGCGGTCATGGCATACGCCAGAAGTTGCTTCTTCGTGGTCTATTTGAGGGCAGCATTGTTCGTGTGATTTCCTGCTACGGGCCTGTCACAGTAGAGGTAGACAGAAACACGGTTTCCATAGGTCGTGGAATGGCACAAAAAGTTATAGTGAGGAGGGTATGAGAGCAATGGAGAAGAAGTTGAGCGAAATGGATTTTGATGAAGAGGGAACGGTGAAAGAGATAGCGGAGGAGTTTAGGGTACAAATAGCGGGCATGGGCATCAGGAAAGGTAAAAAGGTGAGAATGACGACTCGGCAACCTATGAATGGTCCCGTAGTGATAGAAATAGGCAGTGCTAATACTTCTGTGGGTTATGCGTTGGCTGATAAAGTCATCGTGGATGTTGGAGATTAATGAAAAGAATTTTGCTGATGGGGAATCCGAATGTAGGGAAAAGTGTATTTTTCAATCGCCTCACAGGTGTAAATGTAATCACGTCGAATTATGCCGGTACGACTGTTGATTATACAAAGGGTTACATGTGCTTAGAAGGCGAAGAGATGGAACTCATAGACGTTCCCGGTACTTTCTCCTTGGAAGCGAAGGACAAAGCAGAAGAAGTAGCGGTAAAGATGCTTGATGAATATAATGATTCTGTAGTTATATGTGTGCTTGATGCATCAAAGGTAGAGCGTGGACTTTATCTGGCTTTGGAAATTATTGAAAAAGGTCATCCTGTGGTAATTGCATTGAACATGTGGGATGATACAATGGTAAAAAATATAGAAGTGGATGTGGCCGAATTGGCATCAATTTTAGGTGTACCGACAGTACCGACTGTAGCGATAACAGGCGAAGGCCTAAAGGAACTCGTTTCGAGCATAGGAGATGCATCATCAGCCACTATTGAGGCTATTATGGGGCGAGTGAGCTAAGCTAAGATAATGACTGTGACAAGTGATGAACTGTGGGACTTAATAGATAAGATAACAAATAGAACTGTTAAGTTCGGGAAATACGTGCGAAAACTGAAAGATGTAGTAGGGGAGCTGACTGTCAGACCTTCAACCGGAATACCTCTGGCGATAGCAGTTCTGTTTGGTTTCTTCTCCTTCTTTTACACTTTTGGCTTGAATTTTCTCATGATGCTCTTGTACCCGCTGTTTACGGAGTATATTATACCCTGGCTGGTGCTAACCGTCCCAGGCGGGGGTGCGACTTTAGAAGAGTGCGGCGTGCTCTATGGAATTCTAGTGGGTGATCCAACGGCAACAAATCCATTTGAATATTTTGGTGTTCTAACTACCGGTCTTTACGTTGCAATTGCTATCGTTCTTCCTGCTGTAATTGCGTTTTACCTAATCTTGACCATACTTGAAGATACGGGGTATATGCCGAGATTGGTTACACTAATAGATACGGTCTTCCATAAAATTGGACTGCATGGATTTGCTGTTGTTCCTATGCTTATTTCCCTTGGATGTAATATCCCCGGCGTAGAAGCGACACGAACCTTAGAGACCAGGAAGCAGAGATTCATGATGATGGCTCTTTTAGCTGTATTTATCCCTTGTGGAGCACAGCTTGGCGTAATGCTTCAGATAGTGCCAGAGTATCTTGGGCCGCTTCTACTATACTTCATCATCTGTTTTTTCATTGCCGGGTTTGCCCTTGATACTTTTATTCGGGGCAAGAGTCCCGAGATGCTTATTGATGTGCCGCCTTATCGGGCACCGATCTGGAGGAACATAGCTCGTAAGGTCTGGTATCGAGTGGAAGAATTCATCGCGGTGGCGATTCCGATGGTGCTTGCCGGTGTCTTAGTTGTAAACATCCTTTACTGGGTTGGAGTGATAGATTGGCTCGGCACAGTGCTAGCACCGATGTTTGTCGGTTATTTCGGCGTGCCGGAAGAGACTGCGGGACCTCTGGTAATGGCATTCATGAGGAAGGATGTTGCAATCGCTCAGATTGGTGCGATACAAATGACGATGGCGCAGAAGATTGTGGCAGTAACGCTTGTGACCATATATTTCCCGTGCCTGGCTACTTTTCTGATGATGTTGAAGGAAGGTGGCGTGATAGACCTTTTGAAATGCATGGGCGTTCTAATAGTTTCTTTCTTCGTTTTCGGAGGATTGATGACAGGAATAGTTTCTATACTAGGGGTGTAATGTAATAAGATGGACAAATGGAAATGGGGTTCGGTGTATTTTGCGGTATTGGGAGCAGTGACGTTGTGGTTTGGATGCTGGGAGCTTGCCACATCCTATGGTCTAACGGGAGCATGGGCTACTAATTGGCTTAAACTCTTTCCCGAAGCAATGGACTGGATGTGCCTATGGCGGGGGATAGTC
>CBDAFQ010000158.1:0-16965 GCA_965195275.1 uncultured ANME-1 euryarchaeote
TTTTTCTGATGGTTCGTATCCCGCCTTTAAGACAACAAAAACCTTAACGATCTCTCCTCTTATAGGGTCAGGGCTTGGAATCATCGCACATTCAAGCACTGCCTCATGTGAATCAACTGCACTTTCAACCTCAAAAGGACCAATTCTGTATCCTGAACTTATACAGACGTCATCAGCCCTTGAGTCAAACCATATGTATCCCGCCTCATCCATCATTGCAAGGTCTTCAGTCAAATACCAGTTGCCAACGAAGCATTCTGCGGTTTTTTGTGGTTTGTTATGATATCCTTTGAACAGCATCGGATGGGCCTTAGCAACAGCAATTATTCCCGTCTCGCCCACTGGCACTCGTTCTCCTGTATCAGGATCCACAATTGCACCCTCAACCCCTGGTGTAAACCTGCCCATCGATCCCGGCTTTATCTCCATTCCTGGTAGATTGCACGCAACAACACAAGTTTCTGTCTGGCCATAACCGTCTCTTACAGCTAATCCAAACTTCTCATTGAAGAATCTAATAACACCTGGTGTGCATGGCTCTCCAGCAGTTAAAATGACCTTCAAATCATTCAAATCGTATCTCTTGTCTGCATCATCAACTGTTGCCATAGCCCGGAGTTCTGTTGGAGTCATACATGCCCGGTTTATCCGCCATCTATCAAGCAGCTCAAACCATTTTTCTGGTTCAAATCGGCCGCTGTAATGGAAGTTTGTAGCGCCGGCATTTAAAATAGCCCCAAATGGCGACCAATACCATTTAACCCATCCGGGTTCTGTTGTTGCCCAGCAGAGCTCGTCTGATTCTGTAGCCCACCAGTAATATCTATTCAGCCGATCGAAACAGTACATCAATGAATGAGAGTGTAACACTCCTTTTGGTGCGCCTGTAGTCCCCGAAGTGTAGTTGACGGCTAAAGGATCACTCTTCTTGATTTCTTCAAGCGTTAGAGTTCTTGATGCCGAATTAACCTCCTGCCGGAAGTCTCGCCATCCCTCCCTGTGACCTAAAAAGAAAAGGTTTTCAATTGAAATTCTATATTTAATCGCATCTACCTCATCAGCAACCGTTGCATCACTTGTAATTAACGCCTTGACCCCGACATCTAAAATCCTATATTCTATATCTGCTCTCCTGAGCATTATTGTACCAGGAACAACAACGCCGCCTAGTGCCCAAATACCGATGCTTATAGTATAAACATCCGTTCCCCTCGGAAGTATTACCAAAACCCGATCACCTTTCTGGATGCCGGAATCTCTCAAGACGTTTCCAAATCTCATGGCACTGTCCCATACTTCCCGGTATCCTGCTTTCTCAACCTTCCCGTCCGGATGCTCAGTAATTACCATCAACTTTGTTCTATCGTATGCCCATATTCTAATAACATCAACAAAATTGTAGTCTTCAGGAATATCCCATTTGAACTTCTTTCTTTCCTCTTCGTAATCAAATGTGGCTATTTCTTTCCCCATTTCAGCATCTCTTTATTGTATATAAAGTATAACTTCTACCTATAAATTTAATTTAGGACGCAGATTTACACGGATTTGATTTAATCTGCGTTAATCTGCGTTAATCTGTGTCAATAAATATTTAATTTTAGTTGGATATTATGCTTTCTCGTATCAGCGTGCACGCTTATCCGAAGGCTGGTTCGATGCATCCGCTTCAGTGGGAAGTCGTCACCTTCAGGAGCTGGAAGCTAATGCTTGATCCAGATCGGCGATTATGTCTTCCGGCTCTTCTATACCAACAGAGATCCGCACCAAATCATCGGTTATTCCTGTCTTCAACTTGACCTCTTTTGGTATATTCGCGTGTGTCATAGATGCGGGATGTTGAATTAACGTATCCACGGAACCGAGACTAACGGCCAAGATACACAGTTCAACGCGGTTCAGGAGTTTACGGCCCGCTTCTATGCCGCCCTTAATACCAAAAGAGATCATGCCACCAAAACAGCTCATCTGCTTTTTTGCGATTTCATGTTGGGGGTGGCTAGGCAATCCCGGGTATCGAACCCACTCGATTTTTGGATGCGCCTCAAGGAACTGAGCCACTTCCATGGCATTAGTAGCGTGTTTCTCCATTCTCAGATGTAGCGTCTTCAATCCGCGGGTACACAACCAAGCTTCATGCGGGCCCATAGTTGCGCCAGTAGTATTAACGAAAGGTATCATGCTTTTGATAAATTCTTTACTACTGACAATAACGCCACCTAACAGATCGGCGTGACCGCCTATGTACTTTGTACTGCTATGAACAACAACGTCCGCACCCAATTTCAACGCTCTCTGAAACCGAGGCGTTGCAAAGGTGTTGTCGACGACAGAAAGAGCACCAATCTCCCCGGCGATCTTGCATATCTCTTCGATGTCACTGATGATCAGGGTGGGGTTTGCGGGCGTCTCTAAGAAGATCATTTTGGTGTTTTTTCTCAGGTTGTTCTTCACTTTTTCGAGATCTGTGGTATCGACAAAACTGACCTCTATGCCGAACTTGGGTAGAATTGAAGAGAACAACTCGTGAGTGGCGCCGTAAGTAACCTCCGTGGAGATTAGATGATCGCCCTTTTCTAATTGTGAAAGTGCAACAGCGGTTATGGCGGCCATGCCCGATGAGAACGTTTGACCACTTTCTCCACCTTCGAGCGCAGCGATTTTATTAACAAAAGCGGCGTGTGTAGGTGTGTTTGGCGCTACACGTATATACGTATATCCGTTTTCTTCGCCTGCGAACCTTGCGGCTCCTTGCTCGGCATTGTCATATACAAAGGTGGAAGTCTGATATATCGGCGTTGTATGCGCCCCGTACAGTCTGTCGGCCCCTTCTCCCGCATGAACACAGAGCGTGCCAAACTTCTTCTCCTTTTTCATCTCTAGCGACCACCTCTCAAACTCATTGGTTCCGGATAATACATTAAAATTTTACCGGGCGTACTTATTATTTTTGATATTTTTATGTACGTTCATTCTACATATATGTAAATTGAAGTTAAAAGAAGGTGGCATTAATCATGGAAAAAGCGAAATTCTATCCGGTAAAAGGGTATATAGACTTTCAAAAGAGTGCAACCGCAGACATAGAACGTTTCTGGGCGAAAGAAGCGAGAAAACTAGAATGGTTTAAACCCTGGGAGAAAGTACTCGAATGGGAAGAGCCATTTGCAAAATGGTTCGTTGGTGGTAGGCTCAATGCATCTTACCTATGCGTAGATAGACATTTATATTCCTGGCATAAGAATAAAGTGGCTTTATATTGGGAAGATGAAGCGGGAAATACAAAAGCTTTCAGTTATTTTCAACTCTATCGAGAAGTGAACAGGTTTGCATCCATGCTGGAGCATCTTGGCGTGAAAAAGGGTGATCGGGTAGTATTATACTTGCCTATGATTCCTGAACTCACGATCGCCATGCTTGCCACAGCAAGAATAGGTGCTATCCATACCGTTGTATTTTCAGGGTACAGTAGCCAGGCACTGGCAGATAGAATCAATGACACATCAGCAGAGGTATTGATATGCGCGGACGTTGGAAGAAGACGGGGAAAATACATACAGCTTAAAACGATCGTTGACGAAGCCATGAAGACTACTCCGACCATAGAGAATGTAGTTGTGATAAAGCGGACGGAAGAAGATATAAATATGGTGGCGGGTAGAGACCACCTATATAATGATTTAATAAAAGATGCCGATGATTATGTAGAACCAAAGCAATTGGAGTCTACCCATCCTTTGTATATCCTCTACACGTCTGGAACCACGGGGAAGCCTAAAGGAGTCGTCCACTCAACAGGCGGATATTTGGCCTACATCTATGCCACCTACAAATGGGTCTTTGACATATCTGATGAGTCGGTCTATTGGTGCACTGCAGATGTAGGCTGGGTGACAGGACATACATCAATAGTGTATGCGCCTTTACTTCATGGTGCAACAGTACTCATGTATGAAGGAGCACCGGATTTTCCGAATACCGATAGATGGTGGGAGATTATCGAGAAGTATGGTGTCACAATCTTTTATACCTCTCCAACTGCAATCAGGATGTTTATGCGCTATGGAGAAGAGCGAATAAAGAAATATGATTTGAGTAGTTTAAAAATCCTCGGCTCGGTCGGTGAGGTTATCAATCCTGAAGTATGGGAATGGTATTACAAGAATATAGGGGACGAAAGATGTCCGATAGTAGATACCTGGTGGCAGACAGAGACAGGGGGGATAATGATCTCTCCCGTACCCGGTATAGAGCTCGTGCCACTTAAGCCGGGTTCTGCAACTCTGCCTTTACCGGGTATAGACGCAGAGGTAGTAGACGAGGAAGGCAATCCCGTAGACATTGGTATAAAAGGGCATTTGGTAATCCGAAAACCCTGGCCTGGTATGTTGATGGGGCTTTATAAAGACCCTAAAAGGTACAAAGAGGCCTACTGGTCTAAATTTAAAGGTATGTTTTATACCGGCGATTATGCGATAAAGGACGAAGATGGCTACCTCTGGTTGCTTGGCAGGACCGATGAAGTGCTAAAAGTAGCCGGGCATCGATTGGGTACCGCAGAGGTAGAAGGTGCTGTTGTGGAGACACCATTTGTAGCGGAGGCTGCTGTCATTGGCACGCCAGACCCTATAAAGGGAGAGAATATCATCGTCTTTGCAATATTAAAGGAAGGATATAAGCCCGCAGAGAATCTAAAACAAGAAATAATCAAGGAAATTCGTAAGCAAATAGGACCTATTGCTACGCCACAGGAGATTTACTTCGTGGAAAAACTGCCCAAGACAAGGTCTGGTAAGATAATGAGACGTGTTTTAAAAACGATTATAATGGATAAGCCTATTGGAGACCTTTCCACTTTGGAGGATGAAGCTTCGGTAGATGAAGTAAAGGCCGTTTACAAAGAGTTCAAACAGATGATGAAAGGGGTATAGTGGTATTTTAGGTAAAGAAATGAGAGAACATCTAGCCTTTCCAACTCTCTTGCTATTAGTTATGATTCTAGCGATGGCTCCCACGCCCGGTCATGCCCAGAGTCCAGGGGAAGTTGTGTTCTATCCGGAGAACTTTTATGATGATAGACCCTCGGATTGGGACTTAGAGTCGGATGCGATGCTACCGGCGATTAGCTACTCGGACCTAGATTCACTGTCGCCCGGTACAATCACCTTTGAAACTCCCGATGACTCCGTTGCCGTGGTGGACGACATTGAGGTTATGGACACACAACCAACGCCAATCAGTTGGACCTTACAGGGTCGGGTCTATGAAGGCGAGGTTGGCACCGAAAAACGCCCTTTAGAAGGCGTCACCGTGTCCCTCTACGGCGCTAACGACCCTTACCCAAACTCTGGCGGCCTGATTGCAAGTACTACGACCGATGAGTACGGTTGGTACGGTATAGTGGTCCCTGAGGGTTATGAGTACTATTTCATCCGTGAAACGGACCTGCCGGACTATGTATCTGTTGGCGCGACGTCCGTTAATGGGGTGTGAGGACCAGCAACTGGATCGAGTATACCCTCCCATTGAAGGGTCAGACGCTGACCGGCAACAAGTTCTGGGGCATACGAGAGATAGAACCACTACCGACGCCAAAGGGGCCGGACTTAGCGATTTTGTCCGCGGAGAACTGGGAGTTTGAAGATGATGGATCGGTACTGCTGCTGCTCGTGAAAATCGCGAATCACGGTGACACTAGAGCCAATCAGACAAGAGTTTATGCAGGCGATCCACAGCACGACTGGCCAGGTCGAGAAAGCTTGGTTCCGGCTTTCAATCCCGAAGAGACGGGAACGATAGAAATACGACTTGACATTCCAGAGGAACAGAGGGGAACGACACACGTGTTTACACTTGAACTCGATCCCGAGGACAAGGTCCGAGAGATAGATGAAAGGAACAATGTAGGATGGACGCCCGGTATCTTTATCCCCCCACTCGAAGTGTCTCCACCACCGACTGAGACGGAATTTGACTATCCCGATCTGGTCATTTTGAACGCAGAATTTGGAGAGTTTAGCGATGATATAGGGGTCCTGGTGCTATCGGTGAGAGTGGCCAATAGAGGAAATGCAGGAGCTAACGAAACACAGGTTTATGCATGGGATCCTGAAAGTGGCTTGCTATCCGAATATAGCTCAGTTCCGGCTCTCCTTCCAGGGGAAGATGAATGGGTAGGGATAGAGCTGGCGATCCCGGAGGAACAGCGTGGAATAACGCACACTTTCAGAGTTGAAGTCGATCCCGAGGAGATGGTCTCAGAGCTAAATGAGGGGAACAACATAGAATGGACGCCAGGTATCTTTATCCCCACGCTCGAAGTCTCTCCACAGCCAACTGAGCCATCACCACCGCCTACGGCTATGCCGGTGCGCGAGGGGGGCAGATCCAGTACCGCTTATCTTGATCGTGGTTACGATTGCCACATTAGGTGGCATAACCCTCATCATCCGTCACTATACCATTACCCAGCACCACAAGAAATGGCAGGTGGAGGCAAAGAAAGAAGAGCCACCGGAGCACTGTCAGTATTGCACCCACCACTGCCGTAAGATCGAGCTTAAGCTTGAACCGGCTATGCGCAAGATTGCATACCTCAACCTCGGCGCCTACGACCCTGGTCATGGCGAGCAAATCAAAGATGGGCAGGTAACGGGCGAGATTGTTGATGGTCTAAACAAGGTAGTCTCGGCTCGTCACAGGAGAGCGAACGCAGAGAAACTGCAGGAACTGGTGACACCTCTGGCCCACGCGCTGTTGCAACAAATTATAGGATCACTGTGCGACGAACTAGCACCCCGCGACATATCCATCACCGGACATCTGGAAGGTGGCAAGGTCACCTGCCAGTTCATTCTGTATCACTGCAAACGTAGCGGCACTATGAATATTTGGGAAGAAGAGGCAAAGTGGAAAGCAACGATTGCGGACGAACGTGATGAACCCGTGGGCATCTTGCATAGCATTGACCCTGCGGAATCCGGGATTTCAGAACGACTGACACCTGCGCTGACCAGACTGCTGATGCAGTTCATTGAGAAGATGTGAGCGCACTTTATTCTTTAGCTGTAGTGTCCACAGACATGTTGCAGTAACTTTTATATAGCTTCCCTATCACATAAAATAGTAAATTTTAAAAAGGCAGAATAAAATTAGAAAAAAACAGAGGATTTGTGTGCAAAAATGAGCGTAATACAAGAGCTATTGAAAGAGTCCGGCTATTCGGAGAAAGCCATTGAATACTATCTGAACAAAGTGAACGTTGGAGAGTTAAGCAATGCCAATACCCTAGCGATATATACGGGACCTTGTGGCGATACAATGGAGATTTTTTTAAATGTAGAAGACGGCGAGATAAAAGAAGCGAAGTTCCAGGCTATAGGCTGTGCAGGTGCTTTTTCGTCTGGTTCTGCCCTTACCGAGATGATAATAGGGAAAACATTAGAAGAGGCGGAAAAGATAGATGAGACTGACATAATGGAATATTTAGGCGGTATCCCCGCGCAGAAACTTCATTGTGCCTGTTTATCTAAAAGGACATTACGGAAAGCGATTAATGCATATAAAAATAGGGAGAGAGAAGGAGGCGATTAAGGACAGATGCCACAAGTATGTGAAATAGATGACACACTGCCGACATTGCCATGCTGATGCTATCGGCCGACTGGGAAAAGACATTCAGCACCGCTTCCCCGTGTGAACTCATCTATGACTCTTATACGGAAAGTGTCCAAATATATTTTATTCGCCTTTAGCCTTTATCCCTCATAATTACCTCATTCCCCTTCCACCGCTTCTTTTACTCGGTCCACCAAAATATCCACAATCCGCTCGTCCACTCCGATTGGCTTTGCGTAAGTTAGTTTCACATCACGTCCTACATCAGCCCATTCCCCATCGAAGGCTATCTTCAGCGTCTCCGGGATGTCCTCTGTGGTATGTGCACCGTCAGCCAAAAAAACAGGCAGAGCCACTATATTCTTCTTCCCGTCCTTAGCCAGCCTTCTTAACACATCTTCTATACTCGGCGAGTTCAATTGCATAAATGCTACTTTTACATCTTTAAATGTCCCTCGCATCTCCATTCGCTCCCTCAGTCCAACTAACACCTCTTCGTTATACGGCAATTTGCTCCCATGTCCTATCAAAACGACAGTGGTCTCTATTCCTTTTTCATCTCTATCTTCCGCTTCAGCCATTTTCTTTACCTCTTTTGTTCTTCTATTTATTACACTTTCTGCCATTAAACCAATTCAGTAGACATTAAATATCTTTCGATTTCTTTCGCGTCAATCATTATTTATTTTGTTAATCGAGTTCCTTAGTATCTTTCGGATTACTCGGTTTTGATATGATTACGCGGGACATTATCTATTACCTATTGAAGTGTAAAAGCAGGCTCATTTTATTATCGCGCAAGCAAGTCCTGTTAAATTCGCTCCGATTAGATTTCCTGCACTCATCATTACAGCGGGGTCTTTCCAGATATTCGGTGGTAAGGTATAAACCCAGTTGAAAAGCCAACCACAGGTTAAGAAACCAAACACTGTGCCCACTAGCCAAATGACAACACCCGAAATCAAAATTCTTTTTATGTCCATTTTTTCAGCGGTCTTAGACGAGGTTTTTGGTGGATGATGTGCTTTTTCGTTTATTCTGAGTACATACGCTGTTGAATATCCTTCCCCAGCCTCCCGATAGCATCAGCACGGCAATGCCGGCAGTGTGTCATCTCTTTCACGTACTCGCGGCATTTGTTCTGAAAAGCTTCCTTCTCTTGCTGTGTCGGCGGTGTGATGTGTGCGAACTTGTACTGCGGGATGAGCGGGATAATATTGTGCATATAAACGCCCATCTCTGCTATTTTCTTCGCTACCTCTACGACATCCACATCATTCACCGTAGGTATAAGCACCGTGTTCACCTTTATCAGTATCTTACGTTTCACAGCCTCTCGAATTCCTTCCAATTGGTTCTTCAGTAGTATCTCCGCACCCTCTTCACCCTTATATCTTTTACCGTGGTAATTGACAACCGAATAGATGTCCTTACCTATAGCAGGATCTACGGTATTCAGTGTGACGGTCACAGTTCCGATGTCCAACTCTTCTATCTCGTCAATCCGCTCTGGCAGGAGTAACCCGTTCGTGCTCAGACATCGCATCATATGTGGGTACTCCGCCTTCACGAGCCGGAACGTCTCGAACGTCTCTTCGTTGAATAGCGGCTCGCCGGGTCCTGCAACGGCAATGACCTTGATGTAATGCACCTTTTCCAATACTTCTCTTACCCGCTCTAAAGCTTCCTTGGGTGTTAGTACCTTGCTCGTCACTCCGGGTCGCGACTCATTCACGCAATCGAATTTCCGTACGCAGTAATTACACTGGATATTGCAGTTCGGAGCCACCGCAAGATGTATTCTACCGAAGAAATGACAGGCGTTTTCACTGAAACAAGGATGTTCACTAATCTTCCTTAGCTGTGCAGGATCCCAAGGTACGTCCTTGCCTTCTACTTTGGCGGTGGGCAATGTACACTCCTCTTCACCCTCTACAGGCTGCGCTACAATTCCGATTTTTGCTGCTACCTCGCTCATACGTTTCCTTCTCCCGATATATAAGTTTGTAATACCTCTTTTTTGAATTCCTCAAGCCCGACTTCTTTAATATACCGGCCCAATCGCTTTTTGGTATCGCAGTTCTTGTAGTAGTTGATAATTCGATCAGCAAGGGCCATAGCCTCGTCATCGTTTAAATTCTCCGCCAGAACATCTGCAATCGCTGGTGCTGCACCCGCAGAACCACCAACTACTACTTTCCAGCCCTTTGGCATACCAATGAAGCCCAGATCCTTTATCCCTGACTCCGCACAGCTATTGCTACAGCCGGAGACGCCGATTTTGAACTTTGAGGGGAGTTCCATTCCGTGATACTTCCTGTCCAATTCCATACCTAATTTCACCGAATCTCGCTTGCCCCTTTTACAGAACGTTGTTCCCGGACAGATTTTTACGCTTCTGACACATAACCCGACAGCAGCCTGCGGCATATCGAGGTCGTGCCAGGCAGCTTCTATATCGCTCTCCGCGATACCCACGATGGCTATTCTCTGTGCGGAGGTCAATTTTAATGCCTTTACATTGTACTTCTCAGCGACATCTGCTATTCTTCTAAGTATAGATGGCTCACAAATTCCTCCCGGGATATGCGGCGCAATAGCATACGTTTCATAATCCCGTTGGACAATTGCGCCTTTATGCAACAGGTCCTTCTTCTTTTCTTCTACAATTTTTATTTCTCCTGTTTTTTTAAAGTTTGCTATTTTATTTTATTTTATTCTATAAGTATACCCAGCTCCTTATGCTTATTCACGATTTCATCTGCTAACCTGTCCAATGCCTTGAAATCCGCTTCTTTTGGAACTCCTTTTATCACAACCGGATCCAGTATTTCCACCTTTAAGTTTGGTATCATTCCTGCAAGTTGTTCCACCATCCTACTCCCCCAACCGTAAGACCCCAGGATAGAAGCGAATCTCAGTTTGGGTCTCAAAGCGTTTGCGAGATAAGCAGCATAAACCACTTTCGGATGCGGGCCGACCAGAACAGTTGGAGACCCGATCACAACAGTAGCTGCATCTACAAAAGCCATCGCTAATTTACCTATATCCGGTTCTGACAGATTAAACTGCTTTACTGCTATGCCCCGTTCAATCAAAGCCTCTGCGAAGCATTCTACCATTTTCTTCGTGCTGCCGTGCATTGAGATATATGGTATGATTACCTCATTCTTCACATCGTCAGAAGCCCAATCCCTGTAAGCATTGAGTATGAAGTCCGGCTTATTATGGACCGGCCCATGACTCGGTGCTATTATATTTAGCTCCAGATCCTTTATCCTGTGTAGATTCGTCCTAATAGCAATCCTAAAAGGCATCATAATCTCTGCATAGTATCGCTTGGCTGCCTCATAGACTGTCGCTTCATCGGTTACAAACAGGTCGCTGGTTGCAAGATGCGAACCGAGGAAATCGCAAGTAAAAAGCATCCTGTCTTCTCTTAGATACGTCAGCATCGTCTCGGGCCAGTGAACCCAAGATGCATGAATGAACTCCAGTGTTTTGTCGCCCAGAGATATAACCTCTCTATCCTCCACGGTTAGGATTTTATCCCGGTGTATCAAAAGCAAATCCATAAGCATATCTTTGCATTTTGGTGTGCAAACAACCCTAGCGTTGTGATATAACGCGAGTATTGTGGCTAACGACCCTGAATGGTCCTGCTCGGCGTGATTGGCTATGACATAATCTATATCATTAATTCCAAGCTCTTCAAGATTTCTTACTAGTACATCAGTCATGGTCGGGTCCACAGTATCGATCAACGCAGTTTTTTCGCTTCCACGCACCAAATATGCGTTATAGCTCGTCCCATCAGGTAGCGGTATAAGTTCATCAAATAACCTCCGGTCCCAATCAATTGCCCCCACCGCGTAAATGTTCGGTTTCAGTTCTCTGCTAAGACTCATTTAATCATCCTTCTCGAATTCTTCTTTGTCTGCACCACAGACGGGGCAGATCCAATCATCGGGTAAATCATTAAATGCCGTCCCGGCTTCTTCTTCGTCATAGATATAGCCGCAGACGGTACATATCCATTTTGCCATTTTTCATTCACCTCTTCATTTTCCCATTCCCATCTCTATCACCTTTTTTTTATTTATTACAGCTCATTATGCCGGACCCATCTCAGACGCCGCAGGAGGCGTAAATACCCGCATCGCCAGCTCTTTGTCTACCATGAGCAAGCCATTACCGTCTTCTCCAACTAGTTTCAACTTGGCAATGATCTCATTGTCGTTACCTTCCTCTTCTATCTGTTCAGTGACGTACCATTGCAAGAAGATATTCGTAGCGTGGTCCTTCTCTGCGATAGCAAGGTCAACGAGCTCATTGATGCTCTTAGTGATGAACTTCTCGTGTGCCAAAGTCTTCTCGAACATATCCATGGGCGACGCAAATTCTGTTGCAGGCTGCTCAATCGCCATGAGCTTCACCTGACCGCCCTGGTCGTTGATGTAGCCGTAGATTTTCATCGCGTGCACCATCTCTTCCTGGTACTGAACCATGAACCAGTTGGCAAATCCCTTTAGTCCTGTGTACGAGCTGTATGCGGACATTGCCATATACAGATACGCTGAATACATCTCTTTGTTGAGCTGAGTATTCAACGCATCCTGCATCTTTTCGCTTAGCATATTATCTACCCGTTTATAGCTTCTTATGGCAGAACCACCAATCATAGCATTCGTATTGCTTGACCCGTTCCTTCGCGGTTTGCTCATCAGATGCAGGAGGAATTATAACTTCGTCGCCGATCAACTCGTTGTTTGGCCAATTTGCAGGTATCGCAACGCCGTGTTCATCGTTGGTTTTAAGCCCGCGTACCATACGCAGTATTTCATCCATGTTCCTACCGAGTTCCTGTGGATAATAAATCATAGCTCTTATTAATCCCTGCGGGTCAACAGCAAATACCGCCCTGACCGTATTCGTGCCCTTGTTGGGATGTATAAGCCCCAGCATCTTTGCAACTCTACCTGTGTCGTCCGCGATAATCGGAAACTTTATCTCCACATCCAGATTATCCTTTATCCATTCCACCCATTTTATGTGGCTGAACACCTGGTCTATGCTCAATCCGATAAGCTCGCAGTCAAGCTTTTTAAACTCGTCAAAACGTCTTTGGAAAGCTACGAACTCTGTCGTGCAGACCGGAGTAAAGTCCGCAGGATGGCTGAACATGACAAACCATTTGCCCTTGTACTCTTCTGGCAGTTTCTTCTTTCCGTGAGTTGTTTGTACTTCCATATCCGGGAATTTTTCCCCGATCAGGGGCATACTTTTTTCTTCTTCCATATTTCATCTAACCTCCTATTCCATTTCTATACTGTTTTGCCACAGACCGTGGATATTGCAATATGCGAGTGCGCAGAAAGCTTTGAATTCAGTCACAGGCACTTGAAACCTGGCATTTGGGTTGGTATAACCTGCTGCAAACGCTGCCCGGCCAAGGTCAACGACCTGTCCCTCTTTCTTCACGCCAAATAGTTCTATCCATGCGATATGGTGCTCCGTGGTGTTAGGATGTGGCACTTCCTTTCCCACAACTACTCGAACAACATCCACGTCCTCTCTTCCTCGTCCCTTGCCAACTTCAATATAAGGGACATGTTTTTCCTTACCTTCGGCTTCTGCGCCTTTTATCAAATCTCCAAATTCCATTTTTAGTTACATTACCTCCTTATTTCTTTCTCCTTTTCACCAAATAAGCCACAGCTAAAAGGCTTATTAACACAAATATGCACTCAAAACCGGGGACTCCTGGTTCTTTCTCTACTTCCATCATACCCTGAGCACTGGCCATCTCTATCACAGGTGCAACGACAGCACCCTCCTCAAAGAGTTCATCCAAGAACTTTTGCGATGCAGATCGGTAGTTCAACTTCGCATCCACTGTGATTGGGCCCTTTAGACCTCCAGGTATAGCAAAATTAAACTTCTCAACCCGTGTCTCCTTTGGTAATATCCGGTTATCAAAGAGTATAGATTCTGCCTCCCAGACTTTCATCGTTGGATTTCCTGACACATCTCCAAGCACTACATGGTACATTACGGCATCAGGGTCCACCTCACCTTCAGAATCAAGTCCACCACTGTGGTAAATTTCCTTTCCCGTGGCATCCTTTGCCAGAATCTCTATCCATGTCTCTCTTGCCTCTGTAAGTCCTGTTGGGAGCTTGTGACCTGCACCTGCGTTCGTGACTTCAACTGTGATTTCAGCCTCATTATCCTTCATTTCTGCTTCCAGAGCGAGCGTTGCCGCTGACTTTAACCGCTCTTCTGCCATCCTTTGGTGCACTTCTGATCCAATAATCCCTGTTACCGCGGCGTTACCACCTACAAAGTAATGGGTATAAACATGGTCCCTGTAAGGTCCAATACCCGATGCCTTGCCGGGATTCGCCTCAAAATGCGTGACACCCGGAGTCATGTGGCAGTCTTGACATTGTGTGGTCGAGTTGTAAGGCCCTTCTTTCCACTCGGTATATGTCGCCTCGATTGGAATCCCCGTCTCAGGATGGTTGACATCATGGCACATCCCGCAGAATTCTGACTTTGTGTGGAGGTCTGAGAACATACATTGGTGATATGGCGATTTTGAGTCATCATAAGGTCCTCGCTTAATCCCATCCGTAGAGACCATAAAAGCACCGTTTCCTATACCTGTGGATTTATTGACACTGTGACAGAAATCGCACTGTATCCCCTTCTTTGATATTTCGCTCAGGTTTTCATGTCCAATTGGAGGGACTTCGCCAGAGAGGACGCCGATTGGCGTGTGACACCGCGCACAGTAGGTATCTGTTAGACCATCTGTCTCACGAGAAGCCATCTCTTCTTCCGCCAAATAAACAGGGTCTGTGTATGCTATTGAATGCATCGAACCGTCCCACTGATTGTATATTTCGCCATGACAGCTCTTACATACTGTTGGATCATCGAAATCAGAAGATTCAATTGCTCCTGCAACCATCGAACCTGCTAATAGAGTACAGACAATCATAGTGGCCATTACTAATAGTATTATAACTTTCATTCTGTCAGCTCATCCACCTCTTTTTTACCCTTCTCCAGTTCCTCGACCTGCTCCTTGTCTTGTCTTAGAAGCAGAGCCTGAAATTCGCCCATGTGTGTCTTCTCTTCTTTCGCTATATCCCGCAGAACCGCTTTGACTTCTTCTCGCTCCGCCATCGCTGCGAGTTGCTCATACAGATTTACAGCATCCAGTTCCGCTATCATACAGACACGCAATATCTCCTTATCTCTATCTCCCTTACTCACCTTTTCCAAATCTATTGGTATTTCACTTAGCATGTTTTACCCACCCCATCTTTTAATATGCCTTCGTCCCATATAAATTTTTGGTTTTTGTTCTAGATGTCATGGATGACTCACCTGTGGATGGCAGATCAAACAGGTATTTTCTTTGACATCCATATCGTGGTCGTTGTGGCATGCCACGCACTCAAACCCGCTGTAATCGGGCGACTCGTGCCCTTTATACTCGCTTATCCTGTGTGCCGTGTGCTCAACCATAGAATGGCATTTAAAGCATGATATTGTAGGGTCCGCAATATTTTCTGTTGGTTTTTTGTGTTCATTATGGCATTCCATACAGTATTCGTTCTTTGGCGATGCAGGCGGTTTATTCTCCACTGCTTCTGCCATTTCGTCAAAAGTTTCGTCTAAACTCTTATCTTCGGTCATGCCTTCTGCCATGCCTTCAACATCTCATGACAATTTGCCCCGCAACTTTCGGGTTTGTGCATCTCATGCTCCATGATAGGCATCATAATTGCCGCACCGCCGATGACTCCAACGGTCACCACTACGACCAGAGCAATAATAACCGTCTCACCTATTTCCATGCTCAAACCTCCTTCTTCTTATCACCTTCGCTTCTTCTACCAAAACACCATCTTTTTTATTCTTCTTCCTCATCTCCCCCACCTCTTTTTTGTTTTGACTTCAACTTTGTAATAAGTTTAAAGTTGTAACCATAAAAAGGTTTTGCTATTTTAGTTTTTCTCGGAGTGCATGAGGCTTGCTTGCTGCCAAAGATCAGACGGTGGAAACCCTAGAGCTTGGAACCTGCTAACTGACCTGTTCCGAAGCATATCTAAGATGATGACCTAATAGTTTTTATAAATAAAGGACTATAATTAATAGTAAATAACAATTTGATCTCATATAGAAGAACTATATACAAAAAAGAAGAAAAAGAAAGGTGGGAGGAAGATGAAATTAACGAGTCCCGAATTTGAAAATGGTAAGAATATTCCCCGGAAATTTACCTGTGAAGGGGATGATTTCAACCCTAGACTCATTGTTGAGGCTATTCCCGCGGGGGCTAAAAGCTTGGCTCTCATAGTTGATGATCCGGATGCACCTAGGGGGACCTGGGTCCATTGGGTTTCATTTAATATTCCTGTTGTTTCGCAGATTGACGAAGATAGCATTCCAGGAAAGCAAGGGATAAATGATTTTGGCAGGAAAGAATATGGAGGGCCCTGTCCTCCATCTGGTACTCACCGTTACTTCTTTAAACTATACGCCCTGGACACCGTGCTTGATTTAAACGAAGGGATTAACAAGGAAGCCTTAGAAGAAGCTATGGAAGGTCATATATTGGACAAAACGGAATTAATCGGATTGTATAAAAAGGGTTCGACTTTTTGAAAAGGATTTAAGGAAGTTATGTTTGAAGATAGAAAAGATGCAGGCGAAAAGCTTGCCAGAGCATTAAAGAGATACAAAGATAGAGATGTCCTCGTTCTGGCTATTCCAAGAGGAGGTGTTGAAGTAGGATACAACGTTGCAAAATATCTGGCTGCAAGTTTTTCGCTGTTAGTAACAAGGAAATTGCCTTTTCCGGATAATCCAGAGGCGGGATTTGGAGCAATTGCAGAAGATGGTAGTACATTCATTTTTGAGGATGCTGAGCGGTGGCTTCCGAAGGAAACAATTGTTGAAATTATGAAAGAGCAGAAACAAGAGATTAAGAGGAGAATTGCAATGTTGAGAAAAGGTAGACCTTTACCAGAAATAGAGGGCAAAATGGTCGTATTAGTGGATGACGGTATTGCCATGGGTTCCACAATGCGTGCTGCTATTATGCTTTGCAAAAATAAAAAAGCAATGAAAATTATTGTGGCAGTACCAGTCTCAGGAGAAGATGTTGCAGAAGAGATAGGAGAGATGGTGGATGAAATAGTAGTCTTGGAGAAACCCGTATTTTTTCGCGCTGTAGCACAAGCATACAGGAATTGGTACGATGTATCAGATCATGAAGTAATTGAGATACTGACGCGATGGCAGGACCAGCGACGAGCATGATGATGTCTT
>CBDAFQ010000159.1:0-43166 GCA_965195275.1 uncultured ANME-1 euryarchaeote
ACGAAATATACAAAAAGGGGCGAAGAGATGTATAGGCAGATGGCGGTAAAGATAGGCGAAGTGGCTAAATATGTAAAAGGCGGCATGGCCGTCTTCTTCCCCTCATACGCGCTTCTCAAAAGCGTTGCTACATACTTGCCAGACGCAGTAATGGGTAGGGTAATGGTAGAGCGGAGAGAGATGGGAAAGGAAGAGAAAAATAGGTTATATGAAACGCTGAGGGATGATACAGATGGTATATTGCTTGCCGTGCAGGGTGGCTCGTTTTCCGAAGGCATGGATTACGAATCCAATACGCTAAAGGCGATTATCGTGGTTGGATTGCCGTTAAGCCCGCCAACGCTAGAGGTAAAGATGATAGAGGGCTATTATGTGCGCAAATACGGGGCGGAAACCGGTAGGAACTACGGCTATCTCTACCCTGCGATTACAAAGGTGCTGCAAGCGGCTGGTAGAGGCATAAGAAGTGAGCAAGATCGTTGCATCATCGTTCTTATGGATTACCGATTTGCACAATATCCGTATAAAAAATGCCTACCCTCTGATTTCGATGTGACATATACCGGTAGATCAGAAGAGTATTGCAAAACGTTCTTCCGATGAGATGCCACAACTACTCATCAAGACCTTCGAGTTCGTCACCGAATTCCTCTTCTACTTCCTTCGCCAGGTCATCGCCGGCGCCCACAGCCAGTGCAGCATCTAATAGCTCTTTTACATAATTCCACTTCTCAAGTGCTCTTCCTTGGTCATCGGGGAAAGTATAAGTCTTTCTCGCCCATTGGCTATCTATTATCTCTTCACCCTCCATTTTTTGCACCCAGTGAGTCTCTACAGAGATAAATTTACCATAGTCTCCCTCTTTGATGAAACCTCTCAATACTTGCCTTGGTGTCCCATCCTCATTTTTCAAAATCACTCTATATCCAACATCCTTTAATATCTTTATACTTGGTTTTGGTCTTACTTCGCTCATGGTTCTTCTTTCACCTATACCCTCATAATTTATATACTCTTTATTTTTGTATATTTAAAGTCTATTAAGTAAAATTTCTGGTGAAGTTTTCTTTTTAATTGTATATAAAGTATAACCTCTACCTACCTATTCAAGACGCAGATTTACACGGACTTAAGTTCTTCTGCGTTAATCTGCGTTAATCTGTGTCAATAATTACTTTTAGTTGGATATTATGCGTTCTTGGTGTACTAAACGATTTCGTTAGTACTTTATATTAGAAGGCATATATAGTACAGTGTGTGAGCTATGAAAAAGGAAGCGATAGGAACAAGGGGTATTTTTGTTATTCTCGTTTTAGCCTTGGCGCTCACATTTACTGTTTTCATAGCTAGCGGTAGTGCTGAGGTAACCGAGCTGAATGTGAACCCCAAAGTAGTTATACCGGGCGATAATGTATCGTTATCCGGTAGGGCCGCGCCAAATGAGACAGTATGGATAACCTCGTCATTTGTTATTTCTTTACCTGTTTCAGATGGTAAATATTCTGCGGAATTCGAGGACATTCTCTTCCCTCCGGGCGAGAAAAAGTTCTCAGTAACCGCAGAGAATGTAGTAGATATTCGAATATCATTAGGTCCTTTATTCTTTTTCCCTGAGGTTGAGTATCCTCGTGACGGACCTCGAGAAGCAACCAACGGCATCGCAACTATCGCCATTTCAGTTCCGATTACTATGGGGAGTTTTACGGTTAATATTGATGGCGAATACGATGTCAATGCATATGGAAATGCTGCAGAAGATGCCGAATTTGTAAACTTGAGCATTGATATGTCTATCAAAGTAATAGCAGATACTAATGGCGAGTTTAAACTGGATGTAAACACTGGCGGAATACCTCTCGGCGAATTCGTGATCACTGTAGGAGCAATAAATAAGACGGTCGAGGTAGTTTCTACAAAGCCCGTATTCGATACCGGCTCGCCAGAATATCCATATCCCAGTATGTGTGGAACACATAACGGAACATTAACGCCAAATCATACAATTACGGTATCAAAACTCTATACATATTCCTGCCCGGGTACATGCGGGCACACGGAACGAGTAACAATCCGGAACGATAAGGGCGTTATTGTAGAAGCAAATTGGACAGGCTATCGTGGCGATTGGCGTAATATAACCTTTGATGCTGTTACGCTCATAGCAGGGGAGACTTACAACTACAGCATTTGCACCGGCTCTTATCCTCAAATCATTCATGAACGTACGGCAAATGTGACTGGAGGGACAATCACATGCTCACAATTCACCGATGCAAATGGAAATGTCTATATTGATTGGATTCCGGCCATTATATTATTGAATATGCCATAATGCGAAATTGATTCTAAGTGTTTGAGATGAACATGAAACATATTAATGTGGTGCCGTGCATAGGTCTATTGTTACTCTGTGCGTTCATAGTTTCAGTAACAAATGCAGGTGCAAGCGTAACGGACCTGAATGTGAACCCCTCTGTTGTTGTGCAGGGAGAGACACTATCAATATCAGGGAAGGCAACACCAAACGAGGCGGTATGGCTGAAATCGTCATTCGTGATTTCTTTACCCGTTTCAGAAGGTAAATATTCAGAAGAATTCAAAGACATTCGCTTCCCGACGGGAAAGAAGACATTTTCGGTAAGAGCGAAGAACATAAATGATATTCGCGTTTCGTTAGGTCCGCTATTTTTTATGACAATTGAATACCCCATAGGTGGGCCCCAAAAAGCAACGAATGGTATTGCTACACTTTCTATTTCTCTGCCCTTTTCTGGGATTGATGTCACGGGCAAAAAGAATGTAAATGTATATGGAGCAGCATTAGATGACGCAACTTCTGTAATTCTGACAACTGACATGTCGATTAAAGTACCCGCAGATAAAAATGGTGATTTTATACTTGACCTTGATACCGAGGGAGTCCCACTCGGTGAATTCTCGATTGCCGCAGGGGGAAAAGAAAAGACTGTTCAAATTGTCCGTACTAAACCCAAATCAACTCCCACGCCAGGACCGTCACATGATCGTGACGAAGAACCAGTCATCTCGCCTACCCCCACTATAACACCTACTATCGCCCTAACACCTTTATCAAGCCAAAAGTCTTCGATCGCTCCAACATCTTCGCCCAGTCAAAAGCAGACGCAAACACCAGAGTCTACGCCGGGTCAAAAGCAAACGGTGACACTTGAACCCACGCCGGGTCAAAAGCAAACACCAAAACCCACGCTAGATCAAAAGCAAAAGCAAACGCCAACAGCAGAACCATCGCCAAGTCCTCCGTCACGCCTAATACCGGGCTTTGAAGCCTTTTTCGCTATTGCAGGACTCCTTACAGTTGCATATTTAGTGCTAGCATTAAGAAGGAAATGAGATTAAATGATTTTATTACAGCGAGTTCTTGAATAGCTCTTCGTCCTGCCCATAATTGCGATCCAATCGCAGTGCAAGCTCGGCTTTTGTTAATTCCATGCTCAGATAAGCGGCATGTCCAAGTAAGGAAATTAGGCCCAATCGCAGGATAGTATCCATCACCTCCTTTGCACTGCTGCCTACTATCCGCTTCCGGGTAGGTATATGTTCGGCATATATCATTGTTCTGTTTTCTACTGCACAAATACCTATTCTGAAACATCCCTTTGGATCTAGTTTCCACCCCTCAGTCATCATTGTCGGGATATTTAGCTCATCATGAAATCGCATGATCTGCTTCCTCCTCTTCTCCTTTAGCACTAAAAGATCAAGTCCAATATCCTTGGGTGCACTTTTACGTGCCTTTGCGAGCATCATCATCTCTGATGCGACCCGCAGCTCTCTTACACTGCCTCTCGCCTTGTCACTGTATTCGGGAGTGAAGATAATATCAGCATTCAAGTCAGATGCTATACCTGCTAAGGTCGCGTTTACACCAGTTGAATCCGCGTCCATAAGCTCTGTTACATTTCCAACGCCGAAGAAAAGGGGTGTGCCCTTGTCTTCCGCCCGGAACAGATAATAGTTATATATTGATTTAGCAATTCCATATCCTATTGCATTCAACACGGGGTCTGCAATTAGGTGCTTTATGCCCTGTTCCTTAGCCATTTTCATGTTTGCAAATAGACTTTCAGGCGAGGAATCGGGAATTACAACCGCAGCGATATCATTCTTCGCTATCGCATCACTCACCTTTGGTATATTCTCGCTAGTCAGGCTGAGGACCATATCAACGCCGGTCTCTATGCCCGTAAGAATAAGCTCCTCGTCCAGGGTATCAACAGAAATAGGGACGTCGTCCGCGACGGCTAAAACTGCTTTTACTGCTCGTTTTACCTCGTCTGGTTTAGCTCCGATATGAACGCCAATGTCTATTATGTCCGCGCCGTTTTCCAGGAAGTACTCCATCTTTCTTTCTATCGTATCAGCACTGAGCTGTGTTGCATCCACAATTTCCGCGCAGACTTTCATTCTCGCTCCGCCACCTATTTTCACACCTTTTATCGCAAATTCCGGGTTTATATTGCATTCCAAAGCATCCAGGTGCGTCTTCGCATACTCTTTTCTCTTTACCGCTATAAGTTCATCGGCCGGTATGTGAGGTGATAATTGTATCTTCTCTGCGAATGGTAAAATATCTCCGAGATCATAGGCATGTCTGGGTCCCAACCGAATTGGCGTACCTATTTCTTTCTCTAAGCCACTAAAATCTGATTTGCAAAGACCCGAAACTAAAATCAAATCGGGCTTTTCCGAACGGTAAATCTTTTCTAACGCTCTTTTCAGCGATTGGGGAGTGGAGAAAGCAGCAATGTTTATGTCTTGTGTAAGGACATCGCACTTCACAGAGGTTACACTTCTTATAGCTTCTGTAACCATACCCGCTGCTTCCTTTCCTGTTGCTAATAATACGCGCATTAGCACTTTGTATTATATGGCGTTTTTGCTTTTCTTCTTCACGTTCAGCTTTTCTACGCCTTTTTTCCTTTTGAATTTCTTACTCTCCTTCTTCTCCAGATACAGCTTTAATAGCCCTGCGTTCAGCAGCCATGTATTCGCCAGATCCATAACGAGCCCGAAGAGAAGCACAAGCGATATATCCACCAATATAGGAATAGGCGCAAAATGAGAGGAAAACAAATGAATAGAAGAAGAAACGATGAACATGGCGAATACTGCAGATAGGGTAGTGAAAGTCATAGTTATGCCGGTTTTCATAGCTTTTCTTATCTTCACATCTAAATCGCCTTTTTTACGGAGCAGATTGGTCGTCAATAGTATGTTAGAGTCCACGGAATAGCCAATGAGCATGAGCAATGCTGCTACCGTGCCGAGCGATAATTCCATTCCTATCAGATTCATACAGGCAATTGCGACAACGATGTCAGAGAAAGCGGCGAAGATTACTGCTAATGGTGGGATGATCATTCGGAACGCCACGAAGACAACAATAGCCATGAAAATAAAGGCGAATAGAATAGCCTTTAATGCCTGGGTTTGGTATTGTAACCCGAATTGTGCGCTAATACTCTCTAATTCGTACGTACCCACCCCATATTCGTTATTGAGCGTTACTATCAGCCGGTCATACTCTAGCGAATCGCTTGTCAGATCGAATTCTATCCGCTTCTCATTCCCTACGCCTGTTTCACCTACGAGGATGACCGAATAACTGTCAAACTTCGCAGCTAACGCTTCTTTCGTTTCGTCTGTGCTTATCTTCACCCACGTACCGCCCGTAAAATCCATGCCTAAGTGGACCGGCGAACCAACGCTCATCTGCGTGTACGCGATCACGACGAAAGCGAGCAGCAAAAGGATAAGGGGTATCGCGATCAGTTTCTTCGCGGAGTATTTCGTTATATCTATTTTGTCCAAGAAGCTTTCTTTCTCACTCATACTAGTTTCTCTTTTATTGGCATATCCATATTGGATAGATAGGTATAAAGATTTATTTATGCTATTGTAACATTAAAGCATAGGAGTTATGTAATCATAATGACTATCATTTTGACCCAAAACGTTGGTATAGGCTAATGAAGAAGTTTGAGATACATGATGCGAAAGATGATGATTTAAAGCGAATAAGTGAACTTATGGGCCTTTCGCTGAATATAGAAGAGATGCGCACGATAAAGCGATATTTCCAGTTGAAGCGCAGGGCGCCAACGGATGTGGAGCTGCAGAGCATTGCACAGGCATGGTCAGAACATTGCTGTTACAAGAGCTCGAAAAAGATCTTGCAAAAATATATCTTCGGCATTGATGCGCCGCAGAGCATATTAGCGGTAAAAGAAGATGCCGGTGTGGTAGAATTTGATGCGGAGCATGCTTATGTCTTGGCGTTCGAGAGTCATAACCACCCTTCGGCGATAGAGCCTTACGGCGGTGCGGCAACAGGTATAGGCGGTATCGTCAGGGATGTGATCTGCATGGGTGCTCAGCCTATTGCATTGATTGACCCCTTATTCTTCGGTCCTCTGGATTATAGCTATGAGAAGCTGCCTGCGGAGGTGAAGCATCCAAAGTTCCTGTTTGATGGTGTTGTTGCGGGTATAAGCGACTACGGGAATCGGATAGGCATTCCAACGTGTGCGGGGATGGTATATTTTGACGATGGCTACGTGGGCAATTGCGTAGTGAATGTAGGCTGCGTAGGGATAATGAAGAAGTCCGATTTGAGCAGAAGCATAGCACGTGAAGGCGAGTTGCTTGTTCTGGTCGGAGGTAAAACCGGGCGAGATGGCATACACGGTGTTACCTTTGCTTCGGTAGAGTTAACAGGGGAGGAGGAATTCAGAAGTGCCGTTCAAGTTGGCGACCCGATAACAAAGGAGCCGCTAATGCATGCGATATTAGAATCGAATGATAAGAAGTTGATAAGTGGGATGAAGGATCTCGGTGGCGGCGGGTTATCGTGCGCAGTGAGCGAGATGTGCCATGCGGGTGGGTGTAGTGCAGAGATACATTTAGATAGGGTGAAGTTAAAGGAAGAAGGGCTAAGCGCATGGGAGATCTGGGTTTCGGAATCCCAAGAACGGTTTTTAATCGGAACATCAGAAGCGAATGTGGACGAGCTGCTGGCGATATTTAATAAATGGGATGTGGACGCGGTGATTCTAGGACAAACATTTAAAAACCTTTCTTCTGAAGTGAATGCGTCACCAAAGAAACTAAAGATTATTTACCGTGGTGAGAATATATTCGAGCTGGATACAGATTTTCTTGTGTCATGTCCACTTTACGAACGTACGATGGAGATAAAGGCACGTGATGAGGCAGAACCTCTAATGGATGCGCCTGATGACTATAATGTCATTTTAAAACAGTTGCTTGCAGCACCTAATATCGCATCGCGCGAAGGTGTTATAAGACAATATGACCATGAAGTGCGAGCGTCTACGGTGATAAAGCCGATGCAGGGGATAATAGGGGAAGAGACGCATGGCGATGCAGCGGTGATAAAGCCACTGGAAGAATCCTATATGGGACTCGCTATTACTTCTGACGTAAATCCATCATATTGTAACATTAATCCGTTCTGGGGTGCTGCGAGTGCGATAGACGAAATATGTAGGAATTTGACTGCGGTTGGTGCAGTGCCACAGTCATTTGCAGATTGCTTGAATTTCGGTAATCCCGAGAAGCCGGACCGGATGGGGGACTTCTATGAATGCTGTCGTGGTTTAGGTCACATGGCTTCTTCGCTTGGCGTACCGTTTGTGAGTGGTAATGTGAGCTTATATAATGAGTCCGCAGCTATGAATGAATCTATCCCACCCACACCCGCTATTCTGGGCATAGGGATATGTGAAGATATAAGGGAATGCGTTACTGTGGATTTAAAGGAAGCGGGGAATTTACTGTTTCTTATTGGCGACACAAAGAAGGAATTGGGTGGCAGTGAGTATTATAATTTGCGGTGTGTGGAAGGAGGATTAGTGCCGAGGACCGACCCAAAAGTGCTGAAGCGGTCTATGGTTGCGTTATTGGACACGATGAGGGCGGGGTTAGTAGCAAGCTGTCATGACATTTCGGAAGGTGGGCTCGCAGTTGCAGTATGCGAGATGAGTATGGGCGGAGATAGCGGCGTTTACATTGATATTGGTGCTGTGAATCCCGAACTGAGGAGCGATTACAAGTTGTTCTCGGAATCTAACACGAGGTGGGTGGTGGAGGTGCCGAAAGCGGAAGTAGGAAGGTTTGAAGCGTTGATGGCTACACATGGCGTTTGTATAATTGAAATAGGGACGGTGACAAAAGATAAGCTGGTCAGTATAAGCGACAATGGCACGGAATTGGTGGATATTTCGATAGATGCTGTGAGAGCGGCATGGGGGAATCATCTTACGTGACGTAGCTGTAATCCTCAAAAGGCTTCATCAATGGATGAATGTCCTTATTAGCGATACTTATGTGATATGGATGATCGCCAATACCATTGCCATCTGTATCACGCTCTATTTCCTTGATGTAATCAGCCCAATAGTTGCCCATGTAGTTTGTATATGTCTTTTTGTTATAAACATAGGTTATTTCGGAAATAGAATTCCAGGTAGAGAGAGAGCTAAGAATGCAAACGTTATCAAAATTGTTTATGAAGTTGTTGAGACAGATAATGTTATTAAGTGAATTCCGAACTAAAATACCCCTATTTTCGCAGTTCGATAGGTTGTTCATGGTCAAGAAATTGTTGTTCGAGGAAGTCAAGACTACCCCGTCAGGGTTGTTCAAGTTTGTGTTCAGAGCTAAAAGGTTGAAGTTGGAAGCGCCCAGGCTGATGCCCCTTTTGTTATTGGTATTTGAATTGTTGATTACGATATTGTTACACGAAGCAGATAGGGCGATGCCATCGTAGTTGTTTGATGTGCTAACATTCTCTATTCTCGAAAGCATCGAATAGACGAGCAAAACACCAGCGCTATTTTTCGTTAGCGTTAAGTCTCTCGCTGTTATATTTAAGGAGTTTACGATACATACAAAGCCCGCATCGTTCGGTATCACACGATTTCGCTGACCCACCCAATAATAAACGGATTTTTCATCTACGAGGTTACTCGCATCTATGCTTTGTGTGAAGTGATAAACGTTATCACCAGTAACACCGAAGTTGTAATAATTCCCATCCATCCTGTTGTTTTTTAAAGTGCTGTTGCACGAAGCGTCCAGTGAGATACCAACCTCGTTATTTGCACTGGCCGTGTTGTTTATCATGGTATTTTCGTTTGAATGAATTAAGCTGATACCGATCTCGTTGTTCAAGTTTGCAATGTTATTGATCAAGAAATTGTTATTAGAATAATCCAAGGAATAGCCATCGCGATTGTTCGAGCGAGCTTTGTTTTGCACTAATAGGTTATCGTGCGCGTAATCTAAGCGGATGCCATATTGGTTGTTCAATGCAACATCATTGTTGTATACTGTATTATCATGCGAGTGCCACAAACGAATGCCATTGCGGTAATTTGATTTTACTACGTAGTTATTGGATATTGTGTTAGAATCAGAATAATTCAAGTAGATGCTATCGCCATAATTATCTGATGCTGTGTTGTTTCTAATCGTGTTTTTTGTCGAATCAGACAAGAAGAAACCATAAGCGTTGCCCACTGCCCTGTTATCTGTAATAATACAATGATCCGCATGAATATACATTCCTGCGTAAATATACAGTCCCGCTTCATTCTTTCCTATTGCGTTTTTCACCGTCAATCCATTTATGCTCACGTAGTCGGCAGTCACATCAAATACATGTGCGTTTGCTTTCTCCGCTACAACAGTTGTATGCGCCGGTCCCTTATCTGATCTAATCGTCAAACGCTTGTTTACTTTCACGTTTTCGTTATACGTTCCACCCCTCACGACGATCGTGTCACCTGCGCTAGCATTGTCCACAGCCCCTTGAATCTTTGCAAAATCGTCCGGCACGTGAATTATCGAGTGCGACGACGCGGTATCTAAATTTAATGTGTCATTACCTAGAGTCGCATCAACTGCAACACCACTTGCGATTAGCGCCAAACAAATGGAAAGCGCCAATAATTTACAGCCCATTTTATTTCTCATTTAGTTTGGTATGATCACACTTTATATTGTCACGCTATTCGGAGTGCACGGTGTCCCACCATCTACAAGGCTCTCTTCCCATCCCCCGATTAGATTTAGTTCAAGCGTTTTACCATTTCCCGATGCACCCCCGGAATTAGGGTAGCTCACCGCGTCAATAATGGCCGATGATGCATCTTTCAGTGTTATGGAGTCCCCTATGTTACTTAACCAGAATCCACTTTCAATCACTGTACAATTACACGCTGGATGTTCATTTAAGAACGTAGTTGCATCTGCAGCGACAATTGCATACCCTCCGGAAGGGATAACCATACTGCCCCGGCCAAGAGTAAATGGATGATACGAGTGGGTAGAGTATCCAAAAAGCTTCCAGCCGGTTATGTTTATGTCTTCCGGGCCACCATTAAAAAGCTCAATCCACTCGCGATTTCTGTCTAAGCCGGGTAGATTGTACATTATCTCGTTGATTTTTACATGATAGGGTGTCAATGTTGCGTGTACGGGAGAAGTCTCGCCGGCCGATACCTGTACATTTGTTGACCAGCTCTCATAGCCATCAAGAGCGAGCGTAATTGTACTACTGCCGGGTGAAATCTCAGTGAAGGTGTATGGTGTTGTTACCGACGGACTATCAAACGAAACATCAGGGGTATCTAATTCTATCGTTGCGCCAGACGGCGAAGAGTTTACGAAGATAGCCCCTTTTGTTGGTGGTGGGGTAGGAATAGGAGTCAATATTGCATGTACGGGCGAGGTCTCGCCAGCCGATACCGGTACATTTGTTGACCAACCCACATAACCATCAAGAGCGAGTTCAAGGGTATGTGCGCCGATGGATAAATTAGCAAACGTGTATGGTGTTGTTAGCGACTGGTCAACAAAGCCATCTAAATCTATCGTTGCACCTGATGGTGTAGACGAGACCGATATAGACCCTGTTGTGGGAATCGGAGTCAATATTGCATGTACGTGCGAGGTCTCGCCAGCCGATACCTGCACATTTGTTGACCAACCCTCATAACCATCAAGAGTGAGGACAAGTGCATGAGTACCAATGAGTAAATTAGCAAACGTGTACGGTGTTGTTACCGACAGCCCAACAAAGCCATCTAAATGTATCGTTGCACCCGATGGCGAAGAAGAGACCGATATAGACCCCAGTACGGGAATCCATGTTGTAGTGGGTAGAGCACTGAGTGGTGCAACAAAAACAGCGAACAGCAAAATCAGCACGGCAACCGCAAAAGAACCTCTTTTTAGTGACGTGATTGCCGCTGAAGAAACGTTCCTTTCACTTGCTTTTTTTTCGTCCCGTTTCTTCTCTTTCATTCATTATCGCCCCCCATTACTGCATCTATTAGGTTGATCGGGTATAAAAGCACTTCGATACGTGTGATTATGTCCAATAATCAAATACTGTGTTTCCAAATTGAAGAATCCTAATCTCTGTGTAGGATCATGCATCACATATTATACTAAAAAAAAAGCAATATAAAAAGGTTTTCGTAATTACCCCTTTTCGCCCGGTTTTTATAGTTCCGATATTCTTTTCTCAAGATATTTTTTTAAATGGTTGTGAATTTTTCGTATATCATCAGTATCTGGCAGGGCGGTAATGATTTTCTCAATAATCCGCCTTTCTTGAATATAAAGGAATGTCCGTGTAAAATTGATGTCGAATATCCAGCCCAGTTGCAGGAGTTTCATATCATTAAATGTTTTCAAATAATGAGAATTTGAAACCCTGTTGTTAAGGACATCATCAATAAAGCAAAGAGAATATTCAGGTGTATCGGGAAGTTCAAGTTCCAATGCGGGGTTATGATGCCTATGTCGTTCCCTATAATAATTTGTCACAACGTACCATATATCCAATTTGTCCGCATCCCGTATTAATTTTGAATGCAGTTCAGAGATTTCATCAGCATTGTCGGGAACTTTACGTACATTGTGATATTCTATGGCGTTATAAACGATGGTTTGTTCCGTTTTTGTTAGTCTGCTTAATATGTTAGTCGCTTTTAAAACCTTCAGCCCAAGAGATGCATGGTTTTCCGACATTCGATCATCAAAAGTGCCATATGTCTTGATTTGTTCAAAACGACCTATATCGTGAAATAATGCAATGGTCTCCGCCAGACGAAGTGCATTTCTATTTAGATTCAGCGCTTTGCCTAACTGAAGAATCTCCTTACAAACACGTAACGTATGTTCTTCTTTAAGTCTGATATTCTGTTGGGTTTTTGGATCTTCCGTGTAGAAAGATTCTACATAATTCCGAAACCATGAATGGAAAAATGCAGTGTCCACATCATTCTCTATCATATCACGTTTATCCCTCTTCTTGTTTAGCTCTTTTTGTCTACACTTCTACTTCTAGCTCTGTTTTGTCATTTGGAGTACCTTGAATACAAATGCATGATTAACGCGATATTCTGTAATCATCTTCTAGCCTCCAATATTTTACTACATAAATATGTCAAGCTTTTAAAAAGATAAGGGTTATTGCGAATCCTGATAAAAACTTGATGCAAAACTAAATCTTCAGTTTCAAAACTTTCCGTCCCCTGCACATAAATAAATAATCTGTCCACCACCCTTTATAGTGGGGAAATTCCCCGAGTAGAAACTTTTTGATTAAATAACACATTTCTACCATCTTCCATAATCAAGCGGGAACAAACAAAGCAATATTTTCCATGCTCACCGGAGTCTTTTCTCTACATTTTGACGATTGTTTACCATTTCGTATGTTCACGATAGCGGACTTCAACACCAAACGCACATTTGGCTCGCTTACCCTCGTAACACCACGCTCCACAATCCTGACCACTATCTTTTGTCTATTCTGAAGGATGATTTTACATTTGAGGCATTATCATAGCGATGTATGAGATGAGTAACGAAAGAGTTGCACGGGCTGCCCGCGCTGCCTTCTTCAGCACTGGATTCGCAAGAGCCTATGAAGCTACTTGCACAGCCTAACGTTGCTCATATAGCGCTTGTATCTCGCTTTCGGGTAGCACACCGTTGTATATCGTAAAATCATCGAGCTTACCTTTGAAGTAGCGTTCCGAGTCTGTCGAGTAGCCCACGCCGATTGTGAGGGTTGGACTGGGAAGAAGCACCTGTTGCTCCACTGTTCCGATCAGCACCCCATTGATGTAGAGCTGATTCTCGTCCGTTTGATAATTGTGGGTCATCACGACAAAACCCCATTCACCAACAGGCAAGTAGGACTCGTCTTGCACTCCCACCGTCTCGTAGTTCTCCGGTCCGTGTCCCACACCGAAGAACGCCGTGAACTTGTCGCCTAACCAATCCTCGTGGAACTCGGCTCTGAACCGATCACTCTTTGAGGTCAGTCCTCCGAGACCAAACACGTTACGATGGTTCTCATAGACCTCAGGCTGCGCCCAGAAGGAGACGCTGAACGATTGCAATGCCTCTACCCGTCCGACGTCGATGTAGCTGTTGCCGTCGAAGTAGTAAGCGCTTTGTGGATTCCCAAAGCGGTCTTCAGTCAATGATGCACCGTAGACAGTACCGTCGTTGCCATTGCCGCTTTCGTCGTCCGCATTACCATTAAAGGGAAAGTACGCTGTGGATGCAGGCAAAACCTCGATGCCATCCTCAGAGAGAATGAAGGAACCGGAAGCGAGCACCAACCCCGGCCGATCCATAGGCTGGGTCCAGAAGCAGTAGTAGTAGCGCGTACCAGTCTCCAGGTCCTCAACCACAGTTTCCAGGACCTCCTCGTTCTGAGTGGGGATCGTGTATTCTGGCCCGTGGATGAGTTCGTACTCTGGATCGCCCACACGGCTCGCCACATCTGATGCATTGCTGGAAACGTAGAGACGGTACATTTTGAAAGCCTGCCAGTTGCTGTTCATCACCGTGAACTTCGCTGATTCGGGCGAGACTGCCTCCACATCCACCTGCAGGTTGTGGGGCACGACTTTGATCACTAATCAAGTTTTTAAATTTGATTGAGAAAGTTTTGACTCAGAGAAAATTCCAACTATAAAGGTTATCACAGATGAGAAAACACGACTTTTGTCGCATCTACCCAGTAACGCCCAAAGCCGCCGACAAAGTGTCCTATCTCTACTGCTGATATGTTCTCTGGAAGGGACGCATTTCCGGAGAGAATGGGAAGCAGTATCAACAGCGCAAGCACTATTAACACAATTATCGTTAAGATTCGCATTTTTATGTCTCTCCTCTAAACTAATTTTTATTCTTCATTCTTATTTTTATTCTCTCCCTATAAAAATGTATCGCTCACTTGCTTAATTATGTATTACCTTACCATGAAATGAAACCGCGGAAACAATAAACGCAATTCCGGCAACTAATACTATCGTCGCTCCCGAAGGTAAGTTAAACTCGTAAGACAGCCATAACCCGCAAATTGTCAAGACTGCAGAAAGGCAAACAGAAATGCACATCATACTACTCAAACGATGTGTAAATTGTCTGCCTATTGCAGCCGGTATGGTTAATAGAGCAATAACTAAAATAACACCCGCAACCTTTATCAACACCACCACAGTCAGTGCAATAAGACATAAAAGGAGAAGGTATAATCGCTCCGTGTGAAGACCAGCCGCAGTTGCATACTCCTCATCGAACGAAATCGCCTGAAATTCACGCTGAAATAAAAGCACCACCACGATTATAGCGACATCCAAGCATAACATCAAGATTAAATCCGAAGTAGACACCAATAAAATACTCCCGAATAGATAGCCAAACAGGTCCGGCGCATATCCCGGTGTCAATCCGATGAGTATAATGCCGAGAGCCATACCCATCGCCCATAAAATGCCTATCGCGGTATCTTCTGGTATTTTCGTCCTCCGTCCGATAACGCCCATGCTCAGTGCAGATGCGATGCTAAACGGAATAACACCCAAAATAGGGTCCACACCCAGGAAATAGCCCAAGCCAACACCTCCAAAGGCAGCATGTGCTATTCCCCCACTGATAAATACAATCCTCTTCACCACAACGTAGACACCGACAATACCACATGCAATACTGGCTAACAACGCCGCTATAAGCGCGTTTATCATGAATTCATACTCTAAAATTTCTATCATCTATCTATCTTTACTCCGCATGTAATAGAATAAGTATTCTTGCGCATAGCCCGCGAACTTACCATAATGCCGTCTGGCAAAAGAGCTCAGTTCCGTGTATTCTGAAACCGTAAGCGGCTTCTCCGTACCGTCTTTAGTTCCCGGAATACCAGCCCCTCTAATTTGATATATCACACGCCTGATCCAAACATCAATAGGAAAAGCCTCTAATTTGTCAAATGCGAATAAAGAAACGCAATCAGCAACTTTTGGACCCACGCCGGGCAATGAACGCAACTCATCCCTGAGCTTGAGATAATCAGAATTTCTCAGCTCCTCCAGCAGATTCGGATTGTTCTCGACTTGCTTTGCTATCTCCGATAGATATTGCGCTCGGTATCCCACTTTACACTGCTTAATTTTGTTTACACTTGCCTTTGCGAGCTTTTTCACTTTTGGAAAGGAGAAGAAAGCTTTGCCATTAACTACAATTTCATCACCAAACTTTTCGGAAAGGTTCCGGAGCATACTTTCGATAACGGCGATACTGGCATTTGTCGCACAGACATAAGAGATTAGGCAGTCCCAGACGCTCTGTCGGACAATCCTCAACCCGTTGAACTGTTGAATGGCTTTATTTATCGTGGCATCCTTATTTAATATCTGAAGTATGTTAGAGAGGTCATCATCAAGACGAAAGTAACTCTTTATAAACTCCTCCTCCACATCTTCGGGATATGCTGTGAAATGCAGTTCGTCACATTCCTGTCTTACTTTTAGGATGTTTCCATCTACAATCCCATACCACCAGCCATTTGCTTTTCCCCATCGAAATACCTGACCGCAACTTAACGTGTAATCCAAATTGAAATGGCTCTCGAGTTTCATCTACCTATGCTCCTTCAACACTCTATGAGGCACGCCATGCGCTATTATCTCTACGGGACAGTGATAAGTGTCTTCCAGGTCTTCTGCCGTTAACTCTTTTGAGTCATGATAAAAAAGCCTGCGATTAAGACATGCGATCTTATCCACATAAATGGAAACCGCAGAGATGTCATGCGATACTAAAACAATCGCCATTTGCTGCCTTAGTTTCTCAAAGAGTTCATAAAGCTCTGTCTGCATAGGTGAATCAACACTTGCCATTGGCTCGTCCAATAGAAGCATTTTCGGCTCGGTTACCAGTGCACGCGCGATAAAAACACGCTGCTGTTGCCCGCCTGAAAGTTGCCCTATTTGAGAATCGCGATAATCGTGCATTTCCACGGTCTCCAGAGCATCATAAGCAAGCTTCTTATCCTCTTCACTATATCTTCTGAACCGTTTCATCTGTCCCACACGTCCCATCAGCACTACATCCAGGACATTTATTGGGAAATCACGATCAAAGAGGCTGTACTGGGGCACATAGCCAACGAATTTACGGCCTCTCTCTGGCGTATGTCCAAAAACAGTGATTTCACCACGACTAGGCTTCAGTAAGCCAAGAATGACTTTAAGGAGGCATGTTTTTCCGCCGCCATTTGGTCCTATTATACCCAAGAAATCACGATCTTTTATTGATAGGTTTATCCTCTCTAACGCAGGCATATTGTCAAAATATAACCATACATCTTCCAGTTTTACTATCTCAGTTCTTTCTATCATTATTATTTATTCCATCTCCAGAGATAGTGCCTCGACTATGCTTCGCATATTGGCAGTATAATCAAGAGGAAGCGGGTCTATAAAAACGGTTTGCCCGTCAATCTCATGTGCAATCACTTCTGCATCATCGGTCGCAAATTGCGGCGCCACATAGACATAAGACAGTTTATATTGTCGCGCTTGATCAATGCAATTCTGGATGACTTTAGGTGTTGGCGCTTTTCCTTTATGCTCAATTGCAATTTGCGTTAGATTATATTCTGATGCAAGATATCCAAATGCTGGATGGTAGCTCATAAAGACACGATTGTTAGTAAACCTGTCAAGTCGCTCGTGGATGTATGCGTCAATGTCATCGAGTTCTTGCAGATATTTGTCGCGGTTTGTAGTATACTCTACTTCGTGCTCATGATCAATCTCGATGAGCCCATCGCAGATATTCTCCACCATAACTTTTGCATTGAGTGGCGAATTCCAAATATGTGGATCTTTTCCCATCTTCGAGATACCTTTAGCGCAATTAACAACTTGCATATCGGCATTGACCGCCATGATCTTGTCCATCCATGCATTCTCAAATTCCACACCCGAACCAACCTTGAAGTACATCTTCGCCTTGCTTACCGCCCTTAACTGACTAGGCGTTGGCTCATATGTATGGGGACTAGCTCCCGGGGGCACCATTACCGTCACAGCCACGTTGTCCGCACCGATCTCTTCTACAAAATCCGCTTGTGGAACAATGGTTACTATAACCCCTATCTGTTCGTCTTCCGCTCTCTCACCACCAGGGGCTATGCATGCGATTACGCAGGCAACGGCTATCAAGCAGCCTATTACGATCCAGCTCCTCTTATCCATCTTTCCGCATTGCCTTTCCAAAAATAATCATAAAAATAAAAAATAATCAATATGATTTAATAATATTTGGTTTTATTATTAATAATATTTGCTAGGGTATTTATAGCTGTATTATTAAAACATATTTAGAATAATTTTAGAATAATATAATATATAGAGGAAAATGGCTATCATTAGCATTTCATTAAATGATAAACTGTTAACTGAGATTGATCAGCTTCAGAAAGAACTCGGGTTCTCTGGGCGGTCAGAAGTGATACGGGCAGGAGCGAGGATGCTCCTTGCTGATAACAAGGATAAGGAAAAACTAGATGGATGGTTGAATTCCGTTCTTTTGCTCATCCACTCCCAGAAGGTGGAAGATACGGTAACAGCGATAAAACATGAGTTTGAGGATATTATAAGTACGCAGATACATAACCACTTACGGGAGGACAAATGCATCGAAGTATTCATATTAGAGGGAGACGCAGCTCGAATAAATGACTTGGTCAGGTTATTCCAGACAACCAGAAAAATGGATTATGTCAAGTTGATCGTGGCATAACTTGAACATTGATACAAAACTCGCGAGAGCTTCCATCAATTTCCCTTTCTTCTTCGCTTTTGAGTGACCACCCTCTGCCATCATGACATCCACTCTTATTTGCGCATCTAATTCCCGCTAATCCTCTTACTACACGTGAACATACTCAGTAGGGTCTTCTACACCCGCATCTTTGAAGCCTCTACGCCGATGTTGACATGACTCGCAAATACCACAATGCTTCTTCTCACCGAGATAACAGGAATAAGACAATTGTAAAGGTGCTTTTACATCTACCCCTTTCTTTATTATCTCCGGTTTCAGCAAATCCACTAAAGGCGCTTTTACCGTTGGTGGCTGGCAATAAGAAGCTACCGCTTTCTCCAATACCGCATTATACCTGTCAACAAATTCCTTCTCGTTATCGGGATATGCCCTTGCCTCTTCGGCATTGAACCCAACGAAGATAGCATCTGCGGAAATAACTTCTGCAAAAGCACTTGCATTTGCTAAAAGGATTATATTCCGGCATGGTACCCAAGTAGATGGCGTCTCTTTCTCTTCATCCAAATTCACTTCTTTACCTACCGGAACACTTCTCGCTTTGGCTGTCAACGAGGACCCGCCAAGCTCCTTCAAAAACGGTAGTTTCGTGAACTTCAACTCATTCGCATTTAAATAGGCTGCTATTTCCGCTACCGCTTCTTTCTCCCGTGCCTCCGCTCTCTGTCCGTAAGACGCATGGAAGAGGTGCAACTCGTAGCCTTCTTCTGAGGCTATTGTAGCAGTAACTGTGGAGTCTATTCCGCCAGAACATACGCAAACAGCAATTTTGGTCATTTTGGGTGATTTACAATTAGATTATGCTATTAAAAAGGGTACTGCTAGATATACCCGGACACCCCAACACTTCCACTAGAACTATCATCCTTGTATGTCGCGAGCGCCCCTTATAGTAATTATGAATACAATCCCATTGTTAGCTATAAATGAATATGATAAAAACACAAATCCCCTACGGCTCGAAGCTGATAGACATCGAGATTGAAGGAGAACTATTAGACCCTATCGACAAAAGTGCTGGAAAAAACAAGAGCTATGATGTGATAAAACACGCACTACAAAATCCTATTGGTACAAAACGGCTACGAGAGATAGTAAATACGCAAAAAGATGCGGCGATTGTAATTGTCGTGGACGACCACACGAGGGACGCACCTACCGAGAAGATGCTTGATGTTTTAATTGAAGAGATCGGACATACAGACCAGATCACCGTGCTCGTGGCTTGCGGTACACACACCCCACCAACAGAGGAAGATTTAAAAAGAATACTTGGTAAACATCTTTCTCGCTTTGATGTGGAGATCCATAATTGCGATGCGCAAGATCTGGTATACGCAGGTACGACAAGTAGAGGGACGCCCGTGAGTTTAAACAGGACATATGTGGACGCAGATATAAAAATTCTAACAGGCGATATAACTTTGCATTACTATGCCGGATTTGGAGGCGGAAGAAAGAGCATACTCCCTGGTATATCTTCACGCGAGTCGATAAAAAGGAACCATGCTCTCCTCGTTGATGAACACGCTAAAATAGCTAATACTGAAAATAATCCAGTACATTTAGACATGTGTGAAGCAGCGTCATATGCTCCACCTGATTTTGTGCTAAATGCAGTCGCCGACGCATCGAGAAATTTGATAGAAGCTTACGCAGGAGAGTTAAACGCAGTGTTTCTTAAAGGTGTTGACGTGGCTAAGGACCTGTACCTACGTAAAACCACTAATTTATTTGACGTTCTTTTGGTTAGTGCCGGTGGATTCCCAAAAGATAGGAACCTGTACCAGGCCACAAAGGCTATTGAAAATTGCTTTCGGGTAATAGTCCCGGGTGGGAAACTGATTTTAGTAGCAGAAAGCCGCGAGGGAATAGGTGACCAATATTTTGAAGAGTGGATGAACAAATATGCAAGCTATGAAGAAGTAGAAGAGGCAATAAAAGCGAACTTTGTACTTGGAGGACATAAGGCATATTATATAAGAAGAGTAATGAAGTACTTACAACTGTCTCTTGTATCAAATCTCGATAGACAAACGATAAAGAGATGGGGAATAAATGCATATACGTCTGTATCGGATGCAGTTAAAGAAGAAATAAATATAAACGATAAGATTAAAGTGGGTATAGTCAAAGATGGTAAGGATACTTTAATAGTTCCTGCACTATAAGGAGTAAGTAGCATGGTTAATCTAGCAAAACAGAAGAGGATAGCAGCGGAGGTGATGAAGGTTGGACTAGGGCGAGTATGGATCGACCCAGAAGCAACAGGGGATGTAGCTGAGGCTATTACGCGGGAAGATATTCGAGGCTTAGTAGAAGAAGGCCTCATAAAAAAGAAGCAGAAGAAAGGTGTTAGTAGAGGTAGAGCAAGGGAAGTAGCGATTAAAAAAGCTCTTGGACGCAGAAAAGGTCATGGCTCCAGGAAAGGTGCAAAAGGAGCGAGAAGAGGAAAGAAGAAAGTGTGGATAACAAAAATACGGGCTTTACGAAGACAATTAAAAGAGCTTCGAGATGAAGGGAAGATAGACAAAACAACGTATCGTAGGTTATATCTTAAAGCTAAAGGAGGCGAATTCAAAAGTATAGCTCACTTAAATGAATTCATAAAAGTGTAATGTGTAGAAGTAAAATTATATTAACGAAGTTTAATGTAAAAAAGGAAAGATAAAAGATGGCAAAAGGTCCAACATATCGGGTTCCGTTTCGAAGGAGGCGGGAGGGTAAAACAGACTATCGGAGAAGATTGAAATTGTTATTTAGTAGAAAGCCACGCGTTGTAGTAAGAAAGAGTAATAAGCACATGAGGATGCAATTAGTATTGTTTGATCAAGCAGGCGATAAAACTTTTGTTTCTTCTACATCTTCAGAATTAAAGAGATTTGGCTATGAAGGTGGAACAGGTAACATACCTGCAGCCTATCTTACCGGGCTATTATTCGGTAAGAAAGCTAAAGAAGCAGGTTTTGATGTTGCCATCCTTGATACAGGGCTACAAACACCTAACCATTGTTCTAAAGAATATGCAGCATTAAAAGGAGTTGTTAATTCCGGGATGAAGATACCGCACGATCCCGCAGTTTTCCCATCGGATGAACGTGTTAGGGGAGAACATATAGCTAATTTTAAACAAGATACTTCTATTGTAGATAATTTTGAAGTGGTGAAAAAAGGGATATTAGCTAAGAGTGGAGAGGATATTTAAAAGGAAAAAGACAAGAGAAGATGAGTAGAGAATCAAAAAAAGGATCTAGAAAGGAGTCCTGGAAAACGGAAGAAAAGTGGACACCAGTAACAAGGCTGGGCGTATTAGTGCAAAATGGAGAAATAAGAAGTATAGAAGAAGCTCTCAAATCTAGGTATCCTTTGAAAGAGTACCAAATTGTTGATGCTCTACTTCCGGATCTTAGTGAAGAGGTCTTAGATATAAATCTTGTACAAAGGATGACTGATTCCGGAAGGCGAGTGAAGTTTAGAGTTTGCGTAATAGTAGGAGACAAAGAGGGTTATTTGGGTATAGGCTTAGGTAAAGATGCTCTTGTCCGCAGCGGTATTGAGAAAGCGGTAAGAGTTGCAAAAACTAATATCACTTATATTGAACGTGGATGTGGTTCTTGGGAATGTGACTGTAAAGATAAGCATTCGATTCCATTTAAGGTTATTGGTAAATCAGGCAGTGTAGAAATAACGTTAAAACCTGCGCCAAAAGGTATCGGTCTCGCGGCTGGCGATGTACCTAAGCGCGTCTCAGAGTTTGCTGGTGTTAACGATATATGGGCCAAAACAAGAGGTAAGACAAGAACCACATTTAACCTTGCTATGGCGACATACAACGCTTTGAGGAATACGGCATTAGTTAAAACAATGAATTAATTGATGGAGGAATAAAAATGCAAGCAATAGTAAAACTTAGAGGAAAAGTAGGTGTGAGACCAGAGATAAAATATACGTTGAATCTTTTACGGTTACATCGGGTAAACCACTGTGTAGCAGTTGATGATAACGTGTATTACAAAGGGATGATACAGAAGGTAAAAGATTACGTAGCGTGGGGTGAGATTTCAGAGGATATGTTAGAGGTTTTATTGGAAGGAAGAGGCAGGTTAGAAGGGGGAAAGAGATTAACAGAAGAGTACTTGAAGGAGAATACACCTTTTAGCACGATAAAAGAACTAGCTCATCTATTGTACGAAGGTAAAGTGAACATGAAAGACTTAAAAGAATACCAAATCAAACCTGTTTTCCGACTTCACCCGCCAAGAAAAGGGCACAAGGGTATAAAACGGAGCGTTAAACAAGGTGGAGAATTGGGCTATCACGGCGATAAAATAAATGAGTTGCTATATAAAATGCGATGAGTGATTTTATTTGATAATTACCGTTGATTAGGAACTCATAACGGAATCTAATCTTAAAATGATGACTTTGAAGAAAGAGCCTTGGAAAGAATGGAAACATATTACCAAGCTTGACCCTGACAAACAAATCACAGAAGCAGCGTTGGAGATTATTGTAGAAAGTGGAACAGATGCTATAATGATTTCTGGCACTCAAAACATTACCGATAAAAATGTGTCACAATTGACAACTCTCCTTAAAGACTATAAAATACCGAAAATATTAGAACCTGCAACTCCTGATGCGGTCGTTTACGAAGGTATAGATTATATCTTCGTGCCTTTAGTGCTTAATTCAATGGATTTGGAGTGGATCATAGGAAAGCATATAGAATGGATAAAAACTCACGAGATAAAATGGGATAGTATTATTCCTGAAGGGTATATCGTTTTGAACCCAGAATCTGCAGTAGCGAAACTGACTAATTCTGTTACCAACTTAACTACTGAAGAAGTCAAAGCTTACGCAGAATATGCAGAGAAGTATCTTCATCTTCCTATCATATATATAGAATATAGTGGGACATATGGAAACTCAAACATCGTAAAGGCATTAAGTGAATCAATAACCGAAGCATCACTGTTCTACGGTGGTGGAATAGACACAAAGGTAAAGGCTATAGAGATGAAGAGCTATGCGGATGTTATTATAGTAGGAAATGTGGTGTACACAGACGAGGAGAATTTTCTTGATACAGTTCCCGTTTTGTGATTAAGATTACAAAGCCGCGAAGACTTATTTGGAGTGGAAATGGTGGCGTGTGTGTCGTATCAAAATAAAGCTCCCGTTACGGCTTCTGACTTTATCTTCAGTAGGTAGCCTGCATACAGTGATTTCTTTATCTCACAAATCTCTGATAGTTTCTTATTTCCTATCTCTATCTCTTTTATCTTCTCTATATCCTCCACTTCTATCTTTACTCGTAAACCATCCAGTTGTATAACATTAGGCAATTCCTCTCCTGTTTTAGGCAGGATAGTCTTCTCTATCATATCTTTTATGAACAAAGGAGAAGCAGCTATTGGATCCTCCTCTATATCTAACCTCTTCTCAGCTAAAGCTCTTTCTAACTCCGAAGCTACATCATATAGTCGATCTATCTCATCTTTATTTCTCATTCTAGCAGTCTTCCGCCCTACACCACCTACATAGTGCTCTAATTCCATGTCCGATGGACCTCCTACTATTATATAGGGTATGTCAATGCTATTGCATAATTTCACTTTCTCTTCTATGCACTCTTCAAAAGTACCAAAAATAAACACTGCCGCATCAAATTCATCTATTATCTGCTTCTCTTGTGTTGTCATCTGGGCTATCCTCCTCCCAACGCCCCGGGCCAGCCCCATCATATTAGTAATCGCACCACTTCTACGCAGAAATTCTGCTATATCACACATTGGATCGACAGCGTGATGCTTTCCAAGAGAAGGAACAACTATTATTATCTCAGTTCCAGCCAGAGGCAACTCCTTGTACTTCCCACCGAGTTCCTTTATCTTATTCCTTATTTCTCGCTCATCCTCTTCGGGGAATGCTAAATGCATCATTGTCTCGGTCTGCATAACAGATTCTTGCAATATAAACCCGCCTAAATCCCCTACTAACTCTTTCAACTCGTAAAACTTATACACTCCCCCTTCAAACATCATTATCTTATACATACTCTCTCACCATCTCTCCCACTTTATTCTTCTGTTCTTCACTTATCGGATTTTCTGAAGCTATAATAACAACGGAATTGGTAGAATGCATAGGCGACCGAACTCTTGCACCTTCTGGTATTATAGTATCTAAAGCATACAATATTCGTGTTACTAAATCATCTTTCGGATCATAAAGTACCAAATCTAAGAGTTCCTTTATTTCATTATCCTCTAATTTTAACAATAGCTCCAATCTACCTACTTGCTCAACTTTTTCTCCGTATTTATCCCAAAATAAGGCAAGTAATTTAGGCGCATATCTCTCTGTTGTAATCTGTAACTTTTTTCCTTCCCGGAGCGTTATGTCCCATACCGTAACAGGTTTTGACACACGCCCTATCTTAACAGCGATAATAAAAACGAACTCCTTCGGGTTGCAATGCATATAAACATGGTCTATATTACTTCTTAGCCCGGCATCTCGAAAAGTATCCTGACAGATCTTCGTGTATGATCCATTTGCAAAATCACTCACCCCTTCTACTTTTACCTCCATCTCAACCTCCTTCTCCCTTATTATCTTTATTTTATAAAGGGAACATAAATTTAGTAACTTATATATCCCTTTTTTGCTTTTTTATCCTCTGGCCCGAGACGCACCCACTGCCTTGGGTGCCACCTATGGGATTTCCAGGGCTTCCAAATTGGTGCATACATCTTCCAAGAACCGCGGCACCCCTCCCAAGTGCATCATCTGCGAATATCACCTCATTGTCCATATTCCTACCATATAGGTCACTCAACTTCTCCAGTATTAACTCTGGCTTCCTCCCGGTAATACCCGCCCTACCGGTGATTCCTATTTTCGTATCGGGTAATAATATCCCTTCCTCTTTTGCTATCCCCACTAACTCTTCAACGACACATGCCGCCACCTCGTCTATTACTGCCATAACATAGCCCATGCTCTCTTCACGATGTACATCTGTGCCTATCTCTGCTATCTTAGGCAGGTCTGAAAGGTTATCTCCAGCATCTACGCCTATCAGCGTGACACCACTTTTTCTCCCCGCATCCACATTTACCGGTGACCCGCCAAAAAGTGTTCCGGACCCAATTTTCTCTATTCTCAAAAGTTTCATAACATCTTCTGCATAACTTTTCACCACGTCTTTCTTTACTTTTCGCTTTAAGTTACCCTGTGAGCAATCAAGTACAGAAGGATATTTCTCGCTTACAATATGCGAAATAAAAGCATCGGAGATTGCCCCTGCCAGACCACAGAAACTACCAGTAACTTTTGAATACGGCACTTGGTCATCGGTCACACGACCAGAGAGTGTAGTCCCAAAATCCAATGATAGAACGGGATTTCGATAGTCAACATCGAGCCATTTCGCGGCTTCTTTAAGACCCGCAGTTACAAGCTCGCCCTCCATCTCATTCGCTACTAAGGACTCGCCCGCAGGTGCTTCGTTACTGGTCACCGCGCCGTTGAAATATGTCTTCTCCATCCGTGAAAACTTCCTCAGGTCGGGATGGATGTCATTTACTGTCATAGGCGAGATCATCTTCCGCGGTGGGACCCCGGCTGCCATGCAGCCATTAGCCAGAGCTTTTATTACGCCCTGCATCTCATCTATTGATGAAAACCCCGCTGTTACTCCTGAGGACCGTACCACGAAATGTAAATCAGGAATTGTTATCCCAGCAGCACTTGAACATTCTTGTAGCGTCTTAGCCACTAACTTTGCGATAGAATCTTCAGAGAGTTCGACCATTGTTATAGTATGACAAAATGCAGAATCATGCGCTAATGCTTCTCGTGTCATCCTAACAGCTTTATCCAAGATATATGTCTTCCCGCTTTTCAGGTCGGTCGCACTCAATATAGTTTTAGTGGTGCTATTGCCAAGCTCAACACTAGCCACGATGAAGATAGGCTTTAACGTGAGATCGCCTCTTGAAAGGCGTAATATGAAAAACAAATCACTATAACTAACCTTCTGCGTCTTTAGCAGTTTCGGATGATGCTTTTTAAATAGCCCCATTGTCTCATTACTCCTGATAACGCACACTCTAAACACGTTATCTCATTTAATCTATTAATTAGTTCCTCTTAAACGTATCTTATTATCTTTAGGGGATATATTAAATTAAAAATAGAAAAGCTTTTATAGTACTAACAACTCTAAGCTATTTCATGGAACCAATAATAATGTTGTTTGCATGGATGCTATTGATAGTTTTTTTAGCGTTGATAGCATGTATGTTCGAGGATTTGGAGTCTGACATAGGATCGCAGAGCAATCCGAATTCGCAAGTGCAACTGGCAGCGCAGATAGGACAAGTGAACAGGTTCTTCAACAAAGCGATTTCCGGTGAGGCACCGTCATATGCCTTGTACTGTACCATCGCGGGAGTAGTAGCCTATGTGCTTTTATTAAAGGATGTAAATCCACTATTGGCGATACCAATAGGGGCACTAGCAGGCGAAGCAATTCACGTGATATTTTCAGTCACAGCACATGTCGGTAGAACGGCGGGACAGAAGCGATTTGAGCAACCGATTTATCTAGACGTCTTATACGGGCATCTGCTGCCCATAGCGACGCATGGATTTATGGCGACTTTGTGTATTACCGCCATAGCGTACATACAGTGCAATCTAGGGACTCTTTCGGGGATGCCAGCGTTGAACCATCCTTTCGCTCTACCACTGCTCGCATTCATATGGGGCATTACAGTCGGAGCAATAGGATCGTCTACCGGAGATATCCATTACGGAGCTGAGAGGGAGTTCCAGGATAGACCTTTCGGAGAGGGCAAGCGGGTAGTGTACCACGGTAAAATAACGCGATATGCAGGCTGCGGAGTGAGGACACAAAAGGACATAGCGTACTTCTGTGCTAAATACGGAGGACCTATTACGGGCTTGACATTTGGCCTCATCATCCTGTTCGAGAGTTGGAGGTCTCTTATAGGAATGATGCTCGGCGGTTATTTACCGCTACAAGAGGCAATGGCTAGTGACACTCTCTTGGGAACGGTAGCACGTGTCGCGACAGAGTTAATACCGGCCATACCAGCGGCGATAGGGGATTTGACAGCGATAATAGGTATCGTAGTGGGACTAGCGATAGGAATAGTACTGATAGTGGGAAACGTAGTGATAGTGAAATGGGCCAGAAAGAGATATGGGCCTTTTGTAGGAGAATAGAAAAATGGACCCGATATTACTTATAGTGGTATGTGTGTTAGCAGGAGGCGTGTTAGCAAGTCTGGGCGTCCATCTGTTACCAGTGGGAGGAGCACCAGCGGCAATGGCTACCGCAACGGGTGTTGCAACGGGAACAGTCATGCTCATGCTCGGAGCAGCGATGTGTGGGTTATTCACAGCGGCATCGGTGGCAACGTATACTAGTAATATATTGCTAGTAGCGCTATCAGGTGCTGTTGGTTCATGGCTAATGATGGGTGTCACCATGCTTTTGGCGAACCTACTGTATGTATTTGGGATCGGCATCGTTCCTGTCTCAGGCAGAGTAGACGTGGACCCAATAACAAAGCAATCGCAGAAAGAGTACAAGACACCGCAATGTGATGGACATGGAGTACCAAATGTGAGCTACATCTCTGGTATGATGGGTGCGTTGTTAGGTGGATTCGGAGGTGCACTAATGTACTTCGCACTGCTAGAATACGCTAATTTTGAGCCGACAATGGCTGGCGTGGCAGCAATGGGTATCTTCGTAGCCAATGCGATTATAGCAGCTTATAACATCGGAGGCACCATCGAGGGATTCCACGATCCGAAGTTCAAGCGACTGCCAAAGGCGCTACTCACTTGTGGCATTATCTCGCTATTAAGTGGTGTTCTTGTCTGGGTAGTAGCAAATATGGGAGGACTGATAGGATGACCGTAGGTGGAGGACCAGTAGTAGAAGAAGAGAAGACAGAAGGGTTCACATTCCCACCGGATGTGACACAGTTGGGGATCATTTCAGCGATAATAGCAATAGTAATAGTGATCATACCGGGATTACCCGCGGTGGTAAAGGCAGTGGGAGTTATATTCGCCTTACTCTGGGGTACGGATTCTGTTCGGAAGACCTCTAAATATGGGTTGGGTACAGGCGTTCCGTCCATAGGTGTGCTAGCAACAGGTTATGGTGTTCTTGGCGCATTAGTGGGGATTGCTTTCGCGGGGATACTCAATGTGAGCATAGTGCAGCCCGGGGTGTTAATAGGTGTAATAGCCATGGCTATTGTCGGATTGATCTCAGGTGTGTTATCGAACAATGAGAAGATAATAGGGATGAAGATACCGGGCTTAGAACGAGGCATGATGGAGCTGGGAATAGCGGGAACACTCGCAATGTTACTCCAATTTTCTATCGTTGCGGGTTCGCTGAATTTCGATCTGGTGATAGAGAAAGCAATAAGCAATGGACTTATAGCGGTAATGTTCGTTCTATCGATGATGGCGATGTTCCATCCGTACAACGCATGTTTAGGTCCGGACGAGAGAAGACCAAGGACGCTTATGGTCTCTATTGAGATCTCAGGGCTGTTGTGCATCATACTGGGGATCTTCGTAGCGGCTACTGCAGGATCGACGTGGGGTGTAGCGGGTGTAGTAGACGGGATATCGTTGCTTATCTTCGGTCTGATAGTGTGGGTAGTGTTCTTCGTAAAGTTTGTAAAGACAGCGATGCGCGAGGCATATTCGACCGTTGGAACGGGGTTAATCAAGACAATAGAGTAAAAGAGGAGGTAAAAAGAGAACAAACATGTTAGTAATAAATGAAAAGTATGGTGTAGTGCTGGATCCGGACTCGCTTACTGTAGGTGTGAGCAGACCCGGATTCTACAAAGTGTGCCTATCGCCGATAGAAGAGCAAATAGTGGCCATGGAAGCTTCAGTGGATGACCTTCTCAATTGTCTTGACCCTCGCGGTGGGTTCGCATTGTCGCAGCCACATAGGGAAGGAGCAATGAGTAAAGCAGGCTTCATAACGATGTTCGTCTTCGGAGTGCTATTTGGCGTGTTAGCAGTGGCACTAGCATTTTTGAAGTTAGGAGGTGCATGATATGGTAGAGAAGAAAGAAGTTCCGGATGGATGGCCGCTAGTTACAGGAGACTATGAAGTTGGCGACCCGGAGAGTTGTGTAGCAATATCGTCTACGGGGTCGTATTTCCACATAGAGAAGCTGCCAGGAATTGCGATTCAGGGACCGGATAAGACAGAGAACATCGGGTTAGAGAAAATGATGACAAACATCGTCTCCAATCCGAACATACGATTCCTCATAATCGCAGGTGCGGAAGTTCCTGGGCACATAAGCGGTGGTTCGATGATCGCATTGTGGAAAGATGGTGTTGATCCATCTAGCCATAAGATTGTAGGTTCAACAGGGGCGATACCATTCATCGAGAATCTTCCAGCAGAAGCGGTCGAGCGATTCAGGGCTCAGGTAGAAATAATTGACATGGTGGGCTCGGAAGATATGGGTGCGCTAATAGCGAAAGTGAATGAGCTGAAGGGTAGAGACCCAGGAGCTTATCCGGAAGACCCGATGATTGTGAAGGTAGGCGGAGATGAAGTAATGGGGGCAGAGTTGGCTATGCCGTTAGCAATGCCGGCATCACCATACATGCAAGTAATAAATAAAGCCGCGACAGATATTTGCTACAAGTCGCAGTTGATTGCAAGGGACCAGAAATTATCGTCGGGGCTCGCTGCGAATGCGATTCTGGGTATGTTGGCAGGACTGATAGTAGTAATAGTATTTCTCCTGCCGCTTATATACTGGGCTTTATTATATGGAGGTGCTATCTAAATGGCAAAAGTAATACAACAAACACCGGAAACGGCGGTAATAACTGCGAAGATAGAGGACTTGAAACAGTCCATAACACTCATAGGCAAGGATTCGAGGTACGCTGCCGGACTCTGGGCAGGATTCATAAAAGGGATGGCAATCGGGCTATTTGTGAGTCTGCTTCTCGCCGGACTCAAATATGCGCCCCTTGTGCCAAGCGTGACATAAAACAAAGGAGAAAGAAACAATGAGCGAAGAGAAAAAAACAGAGGAAGAGCTGGAAGCGGAGATCGAGAAGGAAGTAGAAGCCGATGTGCTGATGAAGCTGGAAGAGGAACTGAAAGAGTTAGCAGTTCCTGTTGCAATGACTCCGCCAGAGCACACGAAACTATTGGGTAGATTAGCAGCGATGGATGAGACGGTGGAATTTGTCACGGGCGAACTAGCGCAGAGACAGGGCGAGAAGATGGGCTTTGCGATTGGCCTTTTGTACGGGCTGATAGTCGGAATCCTAATATATGTGCTATTCTTGATAGATCCGCAGATAGGAACCTATATAGAAGCGAACATAGATACGATAAAAGCTCTAATGGGTGTGTAAATATGAAAAGGAGGACAGAAAAAGATGTTTGTATTTGATAGGAAGCAGGATATATATGAAATAGGGAAGGTGAAGGTAGGGGGACAGCCGGGAGAGTGCGCAACTGTTCTTTGTGGTACGATATTCTACGCGAAGCATTATTTAGTTGAGGATGCAGACAAGGGGATATTCGACAAGAAAGCTGCAGAAGACGTGCTAAATAAGCAGGATGAGTTTTCTGACTTAACAGGGAATCCCTGCATGATGCAGATATTCTCGGAATCGCCCGAAGCGATGGAGAAAGAGATCGCGTTCTGTACAGAAGTAAGTGACACGGCTTTCTTGATTGACTCGACAGTGGCGGAGGCGAAGGTAGCAGGGCTCAAGTACGTTGATGAAGTGGGTCTAACAGATAGAGCGGTGTATAACTCAATAAACATATCGTGCGCACCCGCGGAGCTGGAAGCAATCAAAGATTCCAGCATAGAAGCAGCGATTGTCCTGGCGTTCAATCCAAAAGATTCAACGGTAGCCGGGAAGATTGATCTGTTAGAGACAGGAGCAGGCACCTTTGATAAAGGTTTGGTGCAACTCGCACGGGACCTGGGTGTAACGAAACAGATGTGTGATCCGGCTACTCTGCCAATAGGCGCAGGGGTTGGGTCGGCAGTTGCATCTGGCTTCGTCGTCAAGTCGAAATTCGGTATTTCTGTAGGATTGGGTATCCACAATGCACCGTCCGCATGGACATGGCTGAAGACGTTCAGGAAGGAGCATGCGACCAAAGGAGCCGGTGGCTGGGAAGGACTTGGTGCAGATGTGTTCCATATCTGTGACATAGCCTCAAATATCATCCCGGTAATAGCGGGTATGGATTTCGTGCTTTACGGACCTATAGAGAATGCGCAGACGGTGTTCCCACTGGTTGGCATGGCAGATATGATTGTTTCAGAGGCGAACAAGGCAGAACACGAAATCGAGGCGCTGGAACCACATCCAATCACAACAATGGGCGCATAGGGGTATTTTTATCCCCTTTTTTGTTTTTTTATTGTATATAATGTATAACTTCCTCCTCTTTAAGACGCAGATTTACACGGATTTACGCAGATTTATTTTTGTTTAACCGTGTGTTGATTCTTATCCTCTGTGTTAATCTGCGTAAATCTGTGTCCTCAATTTATTTTTTCTTGTTAATAAGTTCAAAAGCATTAGAAAGGCATTCGTTCACTTCTTCCATGTGTTCGACCGCTTCCATTATCGCTTCGTAGACATCGGTGCCAATTTCACCAAACCCTTTGGCTTTCTCAGTCCATCGCTTAAAATCCTTTTCATGCTCTTTGTTATGCTCTATCCAGTACACGAGCAATAAACTCAGTTTCTCCTTCTCATCTTCTGTTTTCATTTTATATTATTCCATTTCAATGATAGCACCTTGTGGGCGGATTTCTATGCATGCTTTACAGTTCTCAGTATCACCATAAATGCGTCCTAACTCTTTGTGATTTGCTTCCATACTACTTCCTTCTTTCCCGCACAGTTTATATTTACCCCATGTGCATGTTCAAGATATTCTTTTATCAATTTCTCATACGAATAAGTGCCCATACAAAATAGCATCCGCTATACCAGTAAGCGTTGCCGTAGGTGTATATTTGCTACCTGCACTCTTTATCAACCCTGCCTTATCCATCGCCACTTGCACTTCCGGTTTCCATTCTCCTTTATCAGCAACCGTTATTCAGCCTTCCACTATCGCATCATCGAGGGCATAAGCTAATAGCGAAGTAACCGCACCGCCATCCTGACAAGCCTTTCTTATCTCCTCGTCTGTACTGGCAACTTCATACACTTCTCTTTCCAAATCGCCAAAATCCCTTTTCTCTTCCATCTTTTATTCCTTCCTCCTTCTTGGCTCTATCTTCCTTATTAATACTTTGTTTAATTAATATCTTACTATTTAAACAAATGTGAAACATCTAAGCATTTTACATTCGGAATGTTTGAAAAACAGCGAAAAGTTTAAATAACCCTAAATTACTAAGTTTATATGGTGATAAAAAATGGCAGAAGGACGTTGTTATGTATGCAACCAAACATTTACAGCAAAGGACAGTGGCACCATAGTGGATAATCTAGTGGAACATATAATGGCAGAGCATCATGGTTGGGTCTGGGGTGATGCGATGCAGACGAAAAATACGTTTGATAAATGCCCCGTATGTGGTAGTACTTTAGGTAAGATTATCGCCAAGTGTCCCAACTGCGGCGCAGATCTCGTAGAGCAATATGCGAAGAAGGTAGCTGCGGGCTACGTACACTAAAGTAGTGATAGTACGTTAAGAGCGGGAGAGCTTTCTCAAAAGCTCTTCTTTTTTATTTTTTGTGTTTGAAAAGATTTAAATAAATAAATATAGGTCATTGTACTCATCATTAAATAAGTATAAATGTTAGAGCGATTGGACTCAGGATTATATGAATATAGCAGCTTTGAGATAAAGGAGGAGCCTTTTTATTTACCGCAAGGGCGCGAGGTTGCACTATTTGAAGCAGCATATAAGAATAAACTTCCTATTATGCTAAAGGGGCCGACAGGAAGTGGTAAAACGAGATTAGTTGAGCATATGGCCTGGAAGTTAGGTCGGCCGCTCTATACTGTTGCCTGTCATGACGATTTAAGTGGCAATGACTTGATCGGTCGGTATATAATTAAAGGAGACGATGTTGAGTGGATTGATGGGCCTCTTCTTATGGCGGTAAAGAATGGCGGAATCGTCTATCTGGACGAAGTAGTAGAAGCGCGAAAAGACACAACTGTCGTCATTCATCCATTAACCGATCATAGAAGGTATATGCTAGTAGAGAAATTAGGTAAGATATTCTATGCTCCTGACGACTTTATGCTGGTAATGAGCTATAATCCCGGTTACCAGAGTGTGCTAAAGGAATTGAAACAGAGCACAAGACAGCGTTTTGTCAGTATCGCACTTGGCTGGCCCGGCGAAGACTTAGAGACAGAAATTGTGCAGCAAGAGACGGGTGTTGACGAAGATACAGCAAGAAAGTTGGTAAAAGCGGCGAATAAAATACGTAATCTCATTCATCAGGGACTAGAAGAAGGTGTTTCGACAAGGGAACTTGTCTATGCGGCTACATTGCTAAACTGTGGTGTGCCAACGCGAGATGCGCTATATTCTACTATGACTGAGCCGTTAACGCACGATAGTGACCTCAAGAGGAGCATAGAAGAGATACTTAAGAACTATTTTGAGGTGTGACTTTTATTTATTATGAAAATCCTACTTTTTGTCTCTTCTTCGTGTCCGCATTGTCCAGCAGCCGAAGCGATAGTGAACAGAGTGGTGTCAGATTATTCGGGGTATGGATTGTCATTAAACAAGATACGAATGAAAACAAAAGCAGGGAAGAAACGTTCTTCTATGTATCATGTTAGGGCAATACCAACCACATTGATACTTGATGATAATGGGCATGAACTCAAGAGAATGGTTGGTGTCATGCGCGAAGATACTTTAAGAGCGTCCATAGAAAAACTGCTTGGGTTGAGAGAATCAGTTTTAAGCAGAATCTTTGGCCGGAAAAAATAGATCTAAAGGTAAAAGATGAAAAAGCTCATTTGAGTAGATATATTGGCGGAAAAGAACAAACAAATATTCTTTAAGTGGCTAAAACTAAACGTTTTGTGGTTCATAGGTGCTTTTGTCGTAGCTTTGCTCTTAGTACTACTGTTCCCGGCTACAATGCTGGGATTAAGATTATGGGGTGCCTACACGATAGCAGTTGGACTTTTGAGCTTCAGAAATTTTTGGTGTGAGTTTGGTGCGTGGTTTGAGGTTTTGGGGGCGTTGAGGTGAGAAACAGAAAGAAAAACGATGCGCCAGTGCAAAAATACGCAGGTTATTTGTATAACCTGCACCTATCTAAAAGTTAAGAGGCAAAAAATGAGTGGGGCGGTACAACAAAAGGGCGGTATCTGCGAACTTGGTTTGGATATACTGAAGTTATATGCCATGCTCACTAGGAGATAATAAAACATGAATCCCGATGATTTAATAAAGCAAGCTAGAAGAATTATTGCAAATAAACAGTCAGAGCTCGGAATGCTCGTTGAAGCTAGGGAATTTCTCAGGGTCTATGCAGGGGAAAAAAGTGTTTTCTTCCAAGCTCTAAAGGAAGTTAGACCTTCTACCAGTCAATACATAAGCATTGCAGGGGATGTAGTTGATATCCTAACAGCATTTAGTAGTTATGTGGAAAATGGCCTTCTTGAAGGCATCTCAATTGAGAGGAAGGCTCAGATAGATGTTGTTTCTGACTTCCTCGGTCAAGCGGATACCTTGCTAAATTCCAATGAAGTACATCCTGCAGCACCGGCTGTTATCATTGGAGCTGCGCTTGAGGAATTTCTAAGAAATTGGATTGATGAGGGAGTTTTGAGCCTTGGAGGGAAGAAGCCAAGTTTGGATTCTTATGCGAAAGTTTTAAGAGAAGCGGAGTTAATTACGAAACAAGATGTCAAGGATATAACATCCTGGGGTGGTCTTCGAAATCATGCTGCACATGGTGAATGGGCTGAAGTAAACGATAAAAATAGAATATCCCAAATGTTAGGAGGAGTTAACCTTTTTATGCGAAAATATGGTGAGCACGGCATATAACAAAGAATTTACGGCTTCGTTTCACTACGCCTAACTTGCTTCGCAAGTTCGTAAATGCCTAATCGTAATTGAAAGCAATCATGAAAGGAGGTTGAAATGAGTGTGCCAAGCAAAATTCATAATATCTTGTTGGTGAAAAATCCAATATAACCTCAAATGAAGCACAGAATAAATCCATAAAAAGTAGTTTAACGTGTAAAGACTAACAAGAAAATGGTAAGGTATTCTATCAAGAAGACTTACGGAACGAGAAAATTAAAGAAATTGCTTAACGTGTATTACGAAGGCGAAGTGCTCGACAATTTAGTTAGCGAATTGTATCCTCTGCTCAATAGCGTAGGCTATGAAGCCTTAGAGAGGATCGTAGGTCTTTGTAACCAGATCGCAGGGGATCCTAGTGTACGAACAGCAGTTACTCTACTTGAAGAGAGCCCGGAGCTCGTTGAGAAATTGCTATTGTATGGCGATACAGATTTAGTCATGAATGTTTATGCTCTTTGCAGTCAAGTAGCCCGGTATGGCGAGGGTACTGCTATCCGGTTGCTTGAGCAGAGCCCGGAACTAATAGCAAGAGTAGGCTATGACGGTTTAGAGAAGATCGCAGGACTAAGTAGTCAGGTAGCCCAAGCAGACAGTTTCGTCGCTGCTAAGTTACTTGGGATAAGTCCGGAGCTAATAGATCGAGTAGGCTATGACGGTTTAGAGAAGCTAGCAGCTCTTTGTAGTAGTGTCGCCAAGGATCGCCGATTTGTTACTGCCCTGCTTGAGATGACCCCGGAACTCATAGATAAAGTAGGTATTGACCTTTTAGAGAAGGTGGCAGAACTGTGTAGTCAAGTCGCGGGGTATAGTAGTAGAACTGCGGTACGGTTGCTTGGGCAGAGTCCGGAACTAATAGATCGAGTGGGCTATGATGCATTAGCGAAGGTAGTCAGACTTTGTAGTCAGGTAGCGGAAGAGGATAGTTTTGTGGCTGCCCGGTTGCTTGAGATGAGTTTCGGACTCATTGAAAAAGTCAGTCCTGATTGTTTAGGTAACCTGGCAGAACTTTGCTGTCTGGTAAACAGGGATGATAGTTTTATCGCGGCTCGGGTGTTTGATGGTAGTCCGGAACTCATTGCGAGATTAAACCGGTATGGCGATACGGAATTAGTTACGAGCGTTTACGGTCTTTGCAGTCAGGTAGCCCGGGATTATAATTGGCGAACTGCGGTCAGGTTGCTTGGGTTAAGTCCCGACATCATTGAGCGATTGCTACGGTATGGCGATAAAGAGTTAGTGCTGAATGTTTATGGGCTTTGCAGCCAGGTAGCCCGGTATAGCGTGCGAACCGCAGTTAGTTTGCTTGAGGTGAGTCCTGACCTCATAGGTAGAGCGAGTTATGATGGTTTAGAGAAGGTAGCATATAAGGCATCAGAAATAGCAAGGGTGAAAGGCGAAGAGAAAGCAACTTCTTTCGTGCGTGGTGAGTCGTCCGAATATGCTGACTTCTTTGAGGCTATCACAGAAGGTCTTGAACTGAAGAGAGTGAAACCCATTCTGTTACATTATCTGAATGCGTTGTTGGGCTACCGAATCGAGATTGTGGAAGCCAATGGGGCCACGACAGACGGTGAGCGGATCTTTCTGCCGGTGAGAATAAAAGAGTTCGAGGAAGAAGATAGGAATTTTATCATGTACAAAGTTATGGCGACACATGAAGAAGCGCATCTGGAATATGGCAGTTTTGATTTCGAGCTGATGCGGGTTCAGGATGTTGCGAGTAGGATAAAGAGGAAGTATGGTGAGTGCAAATGAAGAATGGAAGTGGCGATAGTGACCTAGAACATTTCTATGCTCTCTTTCCCGAACCGGAATTAGCGAAGGATCTTATAACATTACTTGAAGATTACAGAATCAATTCACGGCTAAAGGCTGAATATCCCGTTCTTGGCGTACAAATAGCGCAAATGGACGTTCATACGGTATCTAAAAGACCTTCTCTTAACGAATTAGCTAATGATAAACAGAGGGTGGTAGAGCTTATAGCACAACGGTTAAGTGCCAGAACGACAAAAGAGCAAGTCCCGGGAAATTTACTGCAAACACTTGAGCAAGCTTTATTAGTATGCCAAACATTATCTTCGTCACATGCGGATATACACGAAACTGCAAGGGTGGCCGCGGAATTATATTTCTTGATCGATGACCATTTTCAAGGTCCCTATCACAAAATGGATCCTTTTTCTGCTCCTTTAGATCAATCGCAAGTGAATCAAAACATAGGCAATTTCTGTAGAACAGCGCGAAAAATTAGCGAGAATATAGATTGCGAAACAGACAAAAGCCCACCGGGCGATGCTAAAAAAGCAAATGACTTTGGCGGCGTGCCATCTGAAGATACAATAAGAGAACTGCTAAGAGCATTGTACAAAGAGAAAGGAATCAAACCCAAGGCGGTTGAGTCACGAATTGATGCGCTTGAGCCGAACAAAGTGCAGGATTATTTAATAGACCTTGAAACATTAATTACGGCTGAAAACGGACTTCAAAGCGAACGAGATACTTATTTATATCCGGAATGGGGTATTGATATTAACGATTATAGGTTAAATTGGTCGCGGATAAGAGAGCGGATTTTGGAGGGTGAGTCAGACGAATTCTATCAGGATACAATCCAGAAGTATGCGGGACAGATAAAGATAATCAGGCGGGAATTCCAGATGCTCAGACCAGAAGGTTTAGTAAAATTACGGGGGCAATTTGATGGCGATGATATTGATCTGGATGCAACGGTTCAATATTTTATTGATAAGCGACTGAGGCTCTCACCATCCGAAAGGAACTATGTACGAACCGAAAACAGAACACGCGATATAGCCGTTGCATTTCTCGTTGATATGAGTGGCAGTACGGTGGGCTCAACAATATTGTGTGAAAAGGAAGCTTTGATTTTAATGTCGGAAGCATTGAAGGAATTAGGCGATGCTTTTGCTATTTACGGGTTCTCGGGGTATGGACGCGATAATGTGGTCTTTTTTTTAATCAAAGATTTTGAGGACTCTTATGACCTGCGAGTGCAGTGCAAAATATCTACAATGACGAATAAACAGTCTACCAGAATTGCACCTGCTATCAGACATGCCACAACGAAATTAAGAAGAAGAGAAGAGAGGACAAGGATGCTCATTCTGTTGAGTGACGGTAAGCCGTTAGACCGGGATTATTATGGTAATTACGCGATTGAAGACACGAGAATGGCATTGAAGGAGGCGCAACGATATGGGATCAAGTCGTTTTGTATTACTGTTGATCGTGAGGCAGCGGAGTATTTGCCACGAATGTATGCCGATAGCAGATGGGTTGTGATAGATGATGTCCTGAAACTGCCGGCTAAAATAACGAGAATATATAAGCGGTTTACGACGTGATAAGGGTTAGGGTTTAGGCACTGTCGAATATTCCAGCTTGTTGACAAGAAGTTTCATCGCGGATTGCCCTTGCGGCTACCCCATCCATTCGGGGTAATCCTACTTCGGAACACGCAGGGGGTAACGTTTGCGTGGTAAGCTCGCAGGACAACGTGGAAAACCTAAAAGTCCGGTTTAGATCAACTGCAAGGATAAAAAACACCATGAAGAGCGTAATGCGAACCATTGTAAGAGTTGTAAATTCGAATAAGCGAAATTGGGATGATACGCGTAGACCAAAATTTGCCCTAACTCGAAAGGGTTATGCAATGCTTGAGCGTCTGCTATTTAACCACACGGCGCAGCATCCTCGTCACTCGATATTTTTATGCCTTTCCAATTCATTAATAACGACTTTTGCTATTTCATCAGCCAAATGCTTTTCGTATGCCTTAAGCGAGATAATCCCCCTTGTGCTATCAATCTTATTTATCTTGCTCCGCATCCACAAGCCCTCTTCCGATTCGGCCATGATCATGACAACGGGATCTTCTTTAGTACGCCATGAGATATTGCCATTTGAGGAATAGAATGAGAAAGCCGTCAAATTTGCAGTGGCGTAAAACGGCATATAAGATACATCCCGCTCGGAAAGGTCAACTACAAGTACCTGTGCATCGTAGCTATCCGTGAGTTCGTCATCTTGAAGTATTTCCGCACATACACACTCTGCTCCGAGTTCATTAAGCATAGAAATCAGTGTTTTATTCAGTTCGTTGACTATGCCATCATCACCATTTGCACTTACAATAAAGACATAAAACCCGTCAGTCAAATTAATTGCCGCTTCCCCCCTCACAAGAGATGCTGTTTTGATGTCTCCAGTTGTTTCTGATCTTGATTCATTAAAATCTAAGCAGACAAAAGCAATAACTACCGATACTAAAACAAAAGCAAGAATTAATAATGCTGTTCGCTTATTCATTTTGTCCACCCCCTCACAATTTCTTTATTATCTCTTCTGAGAAGCTTTCATCACATGATCCCTTTGCGCCCTGTTCGCTAAAGATCACCCTGATAGTCTGTCCTTTGGATATTCCTATTTCATTTGATGGTACTCGTATCACAATAAACTTTTCTGATACGCCAATATAATCGGGATCGGTATTAAATTCCTTTTCAAACATGTTAAAAAAGTCAAAGCGGTTTTCTTCTGCATCGTAAGTCTCTAGCCAATACATTACAGAATAGTCACCGGATAAGGACGTTTTTATCAATACCGTTAACTTCTTATCAAAACCCGCAAGATTAGTAAAGAATTCCTCGCCACCGGTGCTTTTGTTGTTATCAATATCAATATAAATTGTCCCAATCGCACCACCTGGTGCTTTATTCTCCCTATTTCTTTTGAAATAGTCATCTAAGGGGTCAGCCAACTCTATTGAAATATATAAATCATCTGGACTACCTATCATTTTAATCGCTTTAACATCATAATGGTATGACTTTATAACCTTCTGCACTCCATTCTCTGTTAATGTTACGTTCTCGAAGATGTCTATATCTTCAACATCTTCAGGAATGAAAATAGGAATATTTCGCCATTCTTCTGCTTTACCGTCTATCAGTGCTGTTTCTTTTTCAGTTTGCTCAATGCATCCGCACAAAAAGACGAAACTTAGCACAATGATAAATAACAAGCTTAAAATTGTTATATTCTCTTTTGTCATGATAATCGCCCCCCGTCTAAAAATTTATGTCTATTACAGTCTCCTCCTTCTCTTTTAATATTTTAAATCCGTTAACAAATCAAATATCCAGATTCATCACTTCCTTTGCATGTGCATGTATAAAATTCCTTCTCGGCTCCACCTCCTCGCCCATCAGCACGGTGAATAACCAATCTACTTCGGCCGCATCCTCTAACGTCACTAGCTTTATGCCTCTTGTAGCCGGATTCATGGTAGTCTCCCATAACTGCTCAGGATTCATCTCTCCCAAACCTTTATAATGCTGTATCTTCACACCTGCATCCCCTTCCTTCACGTTTAACTCTTCCAGAATCTTTGCGTATTCGCCATCCGAGAACGCATACCTTATCTCTTTACCCTTCTTCACCATATATAACGGCGGTAACGCTACATATATGTGGTTCGCGCTTACTAATTCCTGCATGTAGCGATAGAAGAAAGTAAGCAGCAGAGTCCTTATATGCGCGCCGTCAACGTCCGCATCGCTCATTATGATTATCTTATTATAGCGCGCTTTTTGCATATCAAAATCATCGCCTATGCCCGCACCCAGTGCAGTAACAAGCGTACGGATCTCATTGCTCTTTAATATCTTGTCCAGCCTAGCCTTCTCCACGTTCAGGATCTTACCGCGTATAGGAAGAATAGCTTGAAAGTTTTTGTCACGTGCCTGTTTCGCAGATCCGCCGGCGGAATCGCCCTCTACAATGTATATCTCTTTCTTTGCGGGATCTCGCTCGGAACAATCTGCGAGCTTACCAGGTAGCGAATCAGCAAAATAGTCCTTCTTCCGCACTATTTCACGAGCATGACGTGCTGCTTCTCGTGCCCTTGACGCCTCTAATGCTTTCCGTATTATCGCATCACCATCTTTAGGATTCTCATCCAGGAAATCCCATAAGTGTTCCCGCAAAAATGATTCTACAACCCCTTTTACTTCGCTATTACCGAGTTTTGTCTTTGTCTGCCCCTCAAATTGCGGTTCTCGTAGCTTCAGACTTATTACAGCTGCAAGTCCCTCCCGCACATCATCGCCATCCAGATTAACCTTTTTAAGCATGTTATTCGACTTGCCATATTCGTTAAGCACTCTTGTCAAAGCCGCTTTGAATCCACTCAGATGCTTGCCCCCTTCCACAGTCTTCACATTATTCACAAACGAGAAGATGTTCTCAGCATAGCTGTCGTTATACTGCAACCCGATTGCAACTTTAACATCATCCTTCTCGCCTTCAAAGGTTATGGGACTGTGCAGCACTTTCTTATTCCGGTTTATATATTCTAAAAACGATGTGATGCCGCCCTCATATTTAAAAGCTCGCTCTTCACCGCTCCGTTCGTCATTCAATGATAGCAAAAGCCCACGATTCAAAAAAGCCAGCTCTCGCAGTCGAGTTGCTAAGATGTGAGCGTCAAATTCATAGACTCCGAAAATAGTGCTATCTGGTTTAAATCTTACCCGTGTCCCGCACTCGCCGTTATTCTCGCCCGTGTAGCTCAATTCTTTTACTTCGCATACCGGCTTCCCGTGCTCGTATCTTTGGAAATACCTCTTCCCGTCTCGCTGTACTTCCACTTCCTGCCATTCGGAAAGTGCATTAACAACCGAAATCCCCACGCCGTGCAGCCCGCCAGCCACTTTGTAAACTTTATTATCAAATTTACCGCCCGCATGCAACTTTGTCATCACTACTTCCAGCGCAGAAAGGTTATATTCGCTGTGTATGTCCACCGGAATACCACGTCCATTGTCTGTTACAGTCACTGAATTATCCGGATGGATTATCACCACAATAGAAGTGCAGAATCCCATTAACGCTTCGTCTACGCTGTTATCTATCACTTCGTTTACTAAATGATGAAGACCTCTGCTACCGGTGTCACCGATATACATAGCAGGTCGTTTTTGCACCGCTGTGAGGTCCTTTAGCACCTGTATGTCCTTAGCACTGTAGCTTTCTTCCATTATACTTATAATAAGATATGCGATACATTTAAATAAAATTTTATACTCTAAGGGAAATATATTGCGGAGGTTGCCGAGTGGACAAAGGCGTGAGGTTCAGGGCCTCATCCTGCAGGGGTTCGGGAGTTCGAATCTCCCCCTCCGCATAATTCACGATTTTGCGTTTAATTCCAGCCGATACGCTTTAATAATTCGCCTGTCTCTATATCTAATAGCTTACCTGGGCGTTTCTCAGAAGAATACTTGGTCAGATACTCTTCCACATCTTCTAAACGGTCAAAAGGCCACCTGACCCGAAGCCGGCCACACCTATTTGCCGTTTCCACAACGAACCGCTTTTCCTCGGTCGCCATTTATATACCCTCATTCAAGCACTTTTTCGCAACTGAATATATAGTTGCTACAATAAAGAATTTCTCTCCTATTTCTTTCTCAGTCAGCATCTCTCAACGTATTCACTAAGGGTTCAACCTTCCACCACCCGGGATAAAGAGGCAGTCCCATAATTGACTTTAATTCGTACTATAGTTGGTATATACTTAAGTCTTCTTCGATTAAGTCAGCTATAGTCGGGGGAAATAGCCAATTTTGGTTGCGGAGTTTTTTTTTATGAACAAATGTACATGATCCTCATTCATTGTCATATCAATAATCTCAATATCGAGCTCTTTACAAGTTTCACGAATGATTTCTTCCGCCGCTC
>CBDAFQ010000160.1:0-10906 GCA_965195275.1 uncultured ANME-1 euryarchaeote
CGACCACGACACAATGGATGGCTCTTTTGCTGCACGTGAATACGTAGCAGATAACCATTTGGATTTGATAATTATCCCTGGTATGGAAGTAACAACTAGTAAGGGTCATTTACTCGTGCTCGGTATCGAAGAAAAGATAGATAGGGGCTTATCTCCGGCGGAAACGATAAAGATAGCGCGTGAGATGAACGACGCGGTAGTAATTATCGTACCCCATCCGTTCCATCCGTTCCGTCATAGTATTGGTAACGTGCAGTCAGACATAGACGCGATAGAAATCTACAATTCACGATTTTTTACCGGGCTTGGGAATAAAATAGCGGGCATAACGGCTGCGCGTAATAATATCACTGCCGTTGCGGGAAGTGATGCGCATTCCGCGGACTGTGTTGGCCTTGCGACCGTTATAGTGGAATCCGAGCCTGACCCGAAAGCGATTTTACGTGCGATAAAGCAGGGCAAGGTGCGATTAAATAGCTGTAAGAGAACCCCGTTTATTGGCTATTTCAAGAATTTCGTGCTCAAATGTCGTTAAGCTAAGCTAAGCTAAGTAACTAATTAATCGAGAAAATTAATTATTGACACAGATTAACGCAGATTAACGCAGAAGAAATTAAATCCGTGCAAATCGGTGTAAATCCGCGTCCTAAATTAAATTTATATGTAGAAGTTATACATTATATACAATAAATCAGAACCGATGGTAAAGAGAGCAGACCTAAAAGGAGACCGTTTTTACAAAAGTGCGAAAGAGTTGGGTTACCGCTCTCGTTCCGCATTTAAACTGTTGCAAATAAACACTAAGTTCGGGCTGATAAGAGCGGGAGATGTCGTACTTGATCTTGGTGCTGCACCTGGCGGCTGGTCTCAAGTCGCATACGGGTTAGTTGGCGCTAGCGGGCTGGTATTAAGTGTGGATTTGCAGCCGATGGAAAACATAGCGGATGTCGTGATATTGAAAAGCGACATAACAAAGGAGCAGGAGACTTTAGCAGCTATCAAAGCGGTGTTGAATCGAAAAGGGCGCGAGTTAGTGGATGCTGTGATCTCGGACCTATCACCGCAATTGAGTGGAACTAGAGATTACGACCAGTTTCGATCCTCTGAACTGAGCACTTCCGCGTTGAATATCGCTTCTGCAGTACTAAGAAATAATGGCAACTTCGTTGCGAAAATATTTCAAGGGGCTTACTATAACGAATTCTATAAGTGCGTGAAGGCGAAGTTTCGGTATACTAGGGCACATTCGCCTGCTGCGTCTCGTAAAGGCAGTGCTGAGATGTATGTGATAGGAAAAGGTTTTAGGGGTTTGACTTAGGATTCTGACACATGACAACTCACACCTCATACCTTCATCACAGCTATACAAATACAAGCCATCAAATAATATGAGTTGGTATGCATTTATATATATAAAAATGAACTATCCAAAATTAGGAAGAATCTTAGAGGGGTGGGGGAGACAAAAGAGGATAGATGAAAGAGAAGGAGGTAAATAAGTGAAGAATGAAGAGAAAAATGAAAAAGGGGGTGATAAAATGAAAAAAGTGACTGTACTTCTGGTTTCTGTTATGTTAGTTTTTAGTGTTTTTGCATTGCCTGCTTTTGCAACTTGGAATGCAGCAATAGATGATATTGAGTTAACTTCCGGCCCACTAGGTGAGCAAGGTCCTCAAGGCGTATCAAGCGGGATAACTGCTTTTGCTGGCAGAGCGGATGACGGTAAAACCCAACCTGCTGCCTATGACATGTTCCTGAGAATAGACGGCATAAGTGGTGAATCAACAGATGATATGCATCCGCAATGGATTGAGGTGCTTAATTTTAACCAGGGAGTAACTTCAGATGTTTTTGGTTCCACGGGTGGTGGTGCTGCCTCCGTAAGGGCTGATTTCGATGATTTTCTTGTCGTCAAGGAACTAGATAAGACATCCCCAAAGCTGTGTGTGGCATGCGCCGCTATGACTCATATTCCTGAGGTTACACTTGAGTTGTGTCATGCAGGGGGTGACAGATTCATGGAGATTGTGTTGAGTAACTGTATCGCGACTACATACCACATAGTTGGATCTGTGCAAGGAGGCGAAACACGACCTCTTGAAGAGGTCTCCTTTTGCTATGATAAGATCCAATGGACATACACCGTGATTAATCCTGATGGTAGCTCAGGTGGCTATGTTGCTGCAGGTTGGGACTTGTCAGCTAACAAACCATGCTAAGAAGGAAAAGAAACAGTTGTCCTCTTACTAATCTCCCCTTCTCGTTTTTCGATTTTTTCACATGAACCATTTTTCTTTAGAAACCACGCAAGGCTCAACAGTAATTGAAGGGATACCCGAAGGTAAGTACCCTCTACCCCGGCGCCTATTCTACATACACGCCTTTTTATCGGTGGCTTGATTACAGCGAAGAAGTGATAATCCTAACATTGTAAATGACACGTAATTCGTAATTTAATACTGAACGTAGGACCGCCACTATATCCTCTTATACCACTTAACCACCCTGAAGATAGCAAAGGAAATGAGCAGAGTCAATATGACCCACACGATTTTCATGTTACTCGATTCTCCGCCCTCTTTCACCGACACGTTCCAATCGTGAAAGAAAGCAGCATTAAAAAACGAAGCTATTTCAGCGTTCTCTATTATTACGCCCGCTTCTCTGTTATGGATAGAATTAGCGTTCCAGTTCAGCGATGCTATAACCATTTTCCCATCATCGATGATTAACCCCTTGTTATGTATTTTCACCAGCCCCAAACTATTTAAATCAGCTAATTCCGCTTCTAAATCCAAATTCTCGGCCGCCGCTACCTGCCTCAGCCACGAAATGACTTCGTCATTATTGTTATACCCAGCTAAATATTTGGAGTCCAGCAGCACTTTAACTTCACAGCCTCGTCTTGCAGCTTCTATTAATGCGAATATGAATGGGTTGTCCGCGTCAGCCCAGAATCGGCTAGTTGAGAACTGCTGCACAAGAATACTTTCTTCTGCTTCGTATATTGCACCCAGTATCGTCTCGTTACTCATGGCTGTATCAGGCGCTAAAACCGGGAGCAGAGTGAAATTACAATTCAGTGTAAGAGGCACAAAAACAGGGATGTAAGCGCTTTTGGGTATGTCTCGGCTAATGCTTTCTGTTTCTAACCCCTCCTGTAAATATCCTTCGCCACGCTGGAAATCGTCTACAAATACCGCTTTGAAGTAATCCGCCACAGCTTGATCTCTTATAACGATGCCCCAGCCACGGTTTCCGAAGGTGTTATTATACGGTATCCCTGTATTTTTCCAGTTTTCGGTCATTATAATGGTTGTTTCGCGGTCAATAACGACGTACTTGGCATGGTTTATGAATGGATCGATGGCAAAACGAACTTCCCCACCTCTTGCTCTTATCTTCGCTGCAATGTATAGCTCTTCATCATTAATCCCGCCAATCGGGTTACCCTCAAGCAACAGAAACACGTTCACGCCTCTATCCAGAGCATCCAAAACGAGGTCCATAAGATAGGGGTTTTCAAACTGATACAGGTTGATATACAAGGATGATGAAGCGTTATCCAGCTCGCTCTGCAAAATGGAGAAACTGCAATCAGGCGATACGAACGCGGTTACTTCACCAAAAGCGTGGATAATTTCGGGTGGGGAATAAGAAGCGCCAAAAGGTAGCAGAACCCAATCCTCGCTCTGGTCTATATCTTTAACGCCCACTCGTTTGTATACCATTCCCTCTCTTGGACTCTTCAAAGGCTCACCTTGCCAATTCTCGCACTTGTGCTCGGAATTACCATATATAACAACATCCACCGTCCCCCCGCTCTTGTCTTGTAGTATTACTTCATCGCCACTATTACGTAACGCGAAACTACCTTCTGCTTGCATTTGCCGCACTTTAGGGTTCGAATCAAAACCATATTCAAAATCCGGAATAATGCCTTTACCGGTAATGCTACTCATTTGCGCTACAAATACCGATGCTGTTCTCGTAACGTATACTGTCTGATCAGGGGCAATACTAAAAGAGGGGAATATGATTGTTCCTTCATTATCTGTTAGACTCCAGCCTTCGATATTAATGGAACAAGTGCCGAAATTACTTATAGCAACGTATTCGTCCAGCTCATTTTTCGTTGCGGTATTCGGGTAAATCGCCGTTATCAGCAAATTTGATTTAGCTGATGAATGAACAAAGCCACCTTGTGTCGCGCTTATAGAAATAGAGAGTAGGAAAAGAAGAGCGAATATGAGTGTTGCAACGGCATATGCATTATTAGGCACTGTTTTTTCGGGCATTTGCTATTTCTCGTTGTATATAAGATATAACTTCTACCCATTTAATTTAGGACGCAGATTTACACGGATTTAATTTCTTCTGCGTTAATCTGTGTTAATCTGTGTCAATAATTGATTTTATTTTGTTCTGTTTTGGAAATCGGTGTACTCTTGTGGTTAGCGAAACGAACTAAGTTAAGGTGGTGATGTGCACGGTACTAATGGTAAGTAATCGGCACCATGTGCTATACCATCAGAAGAATATACGACATTAGGAGAATAGTATGGGCGTGTATCTCCAAGTCCATCGCCATTCAAATCTTCGCCCGTATAATCAGCCCAGTAGTTCCCGCCAAGATAGGGACCACCAATGATATTTGTACCAGTTGTTTTTATAATGTTCCATGTGTTGTATCCGTCATCGTCCCTAGCATTATTCGTATTGTTGAAGTAGTTGTTGTAGATCCTGTTGTCGTGCGAGGAGTGAAGGTGAATGCCGGCATGGTTGTACGTTGCGGAGTTGTTCGTGATGTTGTTGTTCGTAATGGTGTTGCAGCATGAAAAACGCAGGTTGATGCCGTCGTAGTCGTTCGAGAAAACGGTATTGTTAGTAATAGTATTATTGCTGCTCAAACGAAACAGGTAGAAGCCGTAGCCGTTATCCCTGACGGTATTGTTAATAATTGTGTTTTCGCATGATGTAATCATGAATATTCCGATATGGTTATTCGACACATTGCTATCTGTAATGGTGCAGTGATCAACATCAGAGCCAAGATATATCCCGGCATTAGGCGGGTTAGTAGCATTCATGACTGTAAATCCGCTTATATTTACATAATCCGCAGTCACCTCAAAGACATGGTCACTTCTGCTTTTCGCACGAATAAAAGTTGATTGTGAGCCGTTTTCGGATCGTATGCTTAAATTATTCACATTTACATTCACGTTCTCTATGTAGGACCCATTTGTTACGATTATCGTGTCGCCTGCACTCGAGATGTTTATCGCATCCTGAATCATTGTGAAATTAGCGCTGCAGTTTTCTGTTACATACCAGGTCACCGCAGATGATGTGCCGGAAAAGCATAAAAATAAAAATGAAATCGTGGTACAGATAAGCAATAGCCACCACATTTTTTCCCGCATCTTTTCATCCGCCGTATACAACCACATCATCCCAATATTGCTCTGATTGGTTGAAGAGATAGAGACCTATCTTGCCCGAGGTGAACTCAGAAGTATTCAGTGTGGTTTTTAGTTCTCCGTTGATGTAACCCTTAAACTCGCTGTCTGCCACCGCGACCTTCACATGTAGCTCGTCCCCCACCTCATGACCTAAGGTTACTTTCGCTAGAGCAGTACCCCAGCTACCATTCTCTATAACATGCCAATATGTCTCGTTGTGCTCTGGGCGAACTACCAAAACGATACCGTTGTCTTTATCCTGCACACGCACGAGCAAGCCGCCATCTTGCGCATTGGAGAAGTTTGCTTCTATTACGTAGTCTTGCCAGGTCAAATTGCCCGCCATAGAGAATCGTGTGGTTCCCGTGGTAGCAGTATACTTGCCATCATTTGGATCGTCTAAAAACAGTACCTTCCAGTCCCCAACCTCATTGCCAAACTCTTGGGCATATCCATCATCGAAATCCGCCTCAAGAAGAATAACCTTCTCTTCGGATGTTTGCCCGGAGGTAGGAGCCGATAGTTCTTCGCCCTCATAAAGTGCTTTTATCTTGTCGGCTGAGAGAGTTCGATTATAGATCATGACTTCGTCAATTGCGCCATAGAAATACCCACCGTAGGATGGATTAGTGCCTATTTGTATCTGCTCCCAGCCAGGTCCAAGCTTGCCTTCTCCATCATTTATCAAGGCAGCATTTACATACAGTTTTACCGTCTCTGCGTCCTGATCGTAAACAGCAGCTACAAAAGTCCAGTCACCGATTGTAACCGGGCTGTAACCCAAAACGCCCTTTGAACCACTAAATGCTGACCAGCCAGGTCCTCCACCGCGGGTATCGATAGTCAATGTGCGATCATAACCACCATTGTCATGCGAGATAACCCATCCATTCGAAGTGCTGTTAGAACGTGCCCATGCGATCATGGTCATCTGCGGCATTACGTCCGGATTTATATTGACCGGAGCAGAGACAAAATCTTGTACGCCGTCAAAACTCAATGCCTGACCTTTGTAGCCCGGGACAAAAGTAGCGCCATGATTTGTACTATTATTTACATTTCCCGAATGGTCTACGAGGTTACCATCAAAAGGATAGTAAGCTACAAGCCCCACCTCCGTAGTTGGCGGTGGCGTGGCGCCGCTGTAGGATATAGTCTTATTAGTACCCGAGTTAGCGATATCAAGCGAAGACACAAAATCTTGTGAACCGCTCTGCCCGCAAACCGGAACTACACTCATAATCGAAAACGCTAAAACTAATAGCCCAAATAATAGTTTTTTATTTGCATTCATGTTGTTCATTTCTCCCTTGTAATTTTGTTTCAAAAAAAAAACTTATGAGTACTTATCACTTAGAGCATAAAAACTTTTCGCTTTTTTTCAACTCAAAAGGCGTATTTATGTTTCGAAAGGTTTTCAACTCCGGGTCTATCTCTCGTATCCTGTTTACCGGTAAGAAGCAAACATCTTTGAGTTGCGAAATCACATGAAATATCATCCCATCGCCCGTTTTTATCGTGTCCCTTATCGCAGCTAGCATCTGCTCTCTCCGATATACCGCATGTAACGGCTCCAGCATCCCGTTTTCCCATCGCGGCACTACTGCGTCATAGCCCGTAGAGGCAATCTCAAATAACAATTTCACAACGCTTTTATTTACAAATGGCATATCGCATCCAATGACGAGTGAATATGCAAAAGAAGCCTGTTCTAAACCGGATAAGAAGCCCGCAAGAGGTCCAAAGCCATTCAGTGAGTCAAACGCTAAATTGATTTTATCCGATACTATAGCACGGATTTGTTTGCCCTGCTGCTCGTCTCGTGCTGCTATTATTATCTCATCTGCCAGGCCCGAGACATTATCAATAGCATGTTGTATAAGCAATTTGTTATCTAACTTGACGAAGCATTTATCGATCGAATGGAATCTACGACCTTGCCCGCCTGCCAGGATGACTACTGTCTTTTGCATTTCCAGTTCATTTAATACTAAGGGATTACACAGATTTAAACCGCTTACATCTGTGAACTCTGATTTTTTCCAGAAAATAAATCGTTGACACAGATTAACGCAGATTAACACAGATGATGAGAATCAACACGGTTAAACTAAAATAAATCTGCGTAAATCAGTGTAAATCTGTGTCCTAAATCAAATTTATTTATGGGTAGAAGTTATACTTTACTAAATTATTTATCAAAAAGAAAGTGCTAAGAAAATAACAGAGTGAAGACATGCTAAAAGAAAGTGGCCATTTGGTTTTCGGTGGCGTGGACGTAGTAGAGCTGGCAGAGACATATGGGACACCACTATATGTAACAGATGAAGATATAGTGCGGAACAATTTCAGGCGCTATAATAGCGCTTTTGAATCGGCAGACAAGTATTACGCGGTAAAAGCGAACGGTAATCTTGCGATATTGAAGATTTTAGCGAGCGAAGGAGCAGGTGCTGATGTGTTTTCCGGTGGCGAACTCCAACTCGTGAAGTCAGCAGGCATAGCCAGAGACAAGATACTATTCAACGGCAATTCGAAAAGCGAAGAAGAATTAAGGGCCGTGGTAGACGCTGGCGTGAAGGTATCAGTGGATTCGCAGGACGAAATGCGCACTTTATCAGCAATAGCCGTTGCAATGGATAAAGAAGTGGAAATTGCACTACGGGTGAACCCCGATGTATCACCAAAGGTGAATCCAAAGATAGCAACAGGTCTACGGGAATCGAAATTTGGCATCCCCTTTTACGAGGTGATCGCAACATGTGAAGATGCGAAAAGGCTGCCGAACATCAGTCTTACTGGATTACATTGCCATATAGGGTCACAAATATTAGACGTAAGCGTATTTAGTGAGGCAACAGAGAAGATGATGAACCTCGTAGAGGAATTATATGCGCGAGGGATGGAACTCGAATTTGTGGATCTCGGTGGTGGACTGGGAATAAGCCACCGGAAAGAGGAGAAGGCGCCGACACCAAATGATTTGGCGGATGCTATATTGCCCACGTTTGATGCTAGGTTGAACACGTTGGGCATAAAGCTGAAGTTGGTCTTAGAACCCGGCAGGTCTATCGTTGGCACAGCTACAATATTATTGAGCCGGGTAAACACAGTAAAGCAGGCCTATAAAAATTTCGTGGCTATAGATGCTGGATTTAACCTGTTTATGAGGCCTGTGATGTATGATGCGTATCATGAAGTGGTAGTGGCGAACAAGCTAAACGAACAAGCTTCGGTATTATGCACAGTGGTCGGGCCTGTATGCGAATCGGGCGATATATTAGCAAAGGATAGAATGCTGCCGGAAGTTGAGCGCGGCGATTTAGTCGCCATATTAAATGCGGGCGCTTATGGGTTCTCCATGAGCTCGCAATACAATGGTCGTCCGAGATGTGCGGAAGTATTGATTTGTGAGGGTAAGGTGGACGTGATACGAGCGAAAGAAAGCGTTGATGATTTGACAAGGAATCAGGTGATCCCTCCGAGGCTTATGTAAAAATCGAAAAACAATTATATATCTCGATATATTATTTATTATTGCTCATGTCAGAAGAAGTGGATAAAGTGCCAAGGACATTTTTGAAAGCGTTGGGCGATTTTTATAGGGACCGGGAAATGGTTTTTAAAGAGTTCGATGAGATACAAGACAAATATTCTAAGGGCGAAGATATAGTAGAAGATTTGAAACGGTTTAGAAGTAAAAGACCCGGCATTTTTGTGGTGATTGATGACATCTTCCATAAAGAGGTGGAAGTTGAACATAAGCTTGACCGAGAGCGAGTAAAGGAAGAAGAGCGTAAGGTTATGCAGGCGTTTAAGGACAGGTTCTCGGATTTAGCCGAAGAGATCGATTTACTTGTTCTTGAAGAATTGGGAGTAGGCGGACACGTATAGTTTTGTCCTCATGTAGCATGTTGATAGCTTAATTCGGTCACGTATTTATGGCCCACCAAAAGAAAAGACCTATAAAAAGTCTATAGACACCGATTAACACTGGTTAACGCAGATGAAAAAAATAAATCAGTGTCTAAAATTTGGGTATATCAAATTAATTTTTGTGTGTTACCTTATGATTTTAGAGAAGAAAAAGCTTCAAATAGCTTCCTAACTTGCATCTCCGTTTCTTCATGCGTACCGTCATTATTTATGATATAATCTGCGAATCTCCGCTTCTCCGCCAGAGGGATTTGCAATTCGACCATTTTCCGCGCCTCTTCTTCTGTTATTTCATCGCGGTCCATCAGTCTTCTTATCTGCATATCCGCACTGACATAAACAACAATTACCGTATCGAATTCCTTTTGAAGGCCCGTTTCTATTAATAAAGGAACATCAATAACCACAATGGCATTGGGCGCCATCTTTTTTATCGCCTCTAATCTCTCTGTGCATTTCCTTCTTACTTCCGGGTGTATTATCTGCTCTAAAATCTTGCGCTTACTGGAATCGTTGAATACAATACCGCCCAGCTTCTTCCGGTCTATTTCCAAATCGTGCCTACAAATAGCTTTACCAAATACAGCTACTATCTTCCACCATGCTTTCGAGCATGGTATTACAGCCTCCCGGCTCAGGATGTCACAATCAATAACGAAAGCGCCGAGGTTCATGAAAGTATTTAACACGAGGCTCTTTCCACTTGCTATTCCGCCTGTTACCGCTACGATATTCATCGTTTCATCAATGCTTCAAAGTCTTCCAAATCGTATACTTTTACTATTTCTTCAGCAGAATAGTCCGGGAAAAATCCGACAAACTCAAAGAATTTCAGGTGCTCCTCTTTCCACTGCCCCGTTCTTCTTCCGTAAAGTGGCAACTGGTAGCCCAACACTTCGGTTTCCATCATGCCTACGTTGGAGCCACAGAGAATAAGGAATAGTTTTGAAGCATAAGTATATACTTGTGACTTAACTATTTAAAGGGTTGCCATAAACGCCAATCTTTGTGTAGCAATGCCAAGAAAATTAATTATTGACACAGATTAACACAACACTTTTTCTTTTTTACAAAAAGAAAATTTAGCCTGTGCTAAAAGAAAAACACAAATATTCTTTTGGTAAAGCTTTTCTTTTTAAGAAAAGGTTTGTGTAAATCCGTGTAAATCTGCGTCCTAAATATCTGTGTAATCTTGTAGTCCGCCAAACAATTACCTTTCTTTTAAAAGAGTTCTAACAACCTCGCCACTGCGTATGCCGGAAATGTAGCCGCTATCTTTTTGCCATAGCGTGCAGAAAGCGATAGGAAAGGGATATTCAATGAATCCGCAGCTTCCTTTACGATAAAATCGCCTATTCCCGCAGATACCACCTGTTCCAATCGGTATTTCTTCATCATCCACTTCAGCGAAGCGACTAACTCATCCACCTGTGCTCGCATTACCTGTGCTGCAATGCGAACTGCGTTATCCTCACCTAGCTCTTCAAGGTCACTGCATACCACCC